>NZ_NOIW01000092.1:0-21245 GCF_002708645.1 Sphingobium sp. IP1 | reverse complement strand
GCGGCTGGACGGTTGCGGGCGCGGGCGCGGGGACAGTGGGCTGCGTGGCTTGTGCGGCCACCGGCGGCCGGCTCTGGGTCGGCGTGGGCTGGCTGGCAGCAGGCGTGCCGAGCGGCGCGCGGGCCAGCGACGTGCCGCGCTGCCGGCCACTGCCGTTGCGGGTCGTGCGGCGATCTCCCTGGGCCGGCGCGGTCGACGCGGCGGCGGCGGGTGCGGCGTCGCGCGACGCCAGCTGGACGCCCGGCGCTGGCGGGGTCGGCACGATCGGTGTGATGCTGGTCGCGACCACCTGCGGGAAATGGCCGAAATGGACCGCGGCCGCCTTCTGCGCCGCCGTCAGATAGGGCATTTTCTGCATATAGGGGGTGATGGCGCTCGCCAGCTGGGCCGGCATGGTCTGATCGACCACCTTCTTGGCCTCGGCCTGGCGGTTGTTCATCGCCAGGATGAAGGCATTATAGCGCCAGGCGGCCCGGTCGCTCTTGTAGAGCAGCGGCTGCAACACCTTGTCGGCGGCATCCACCTGCCCCGAAATCCCGAGCGAGGCGGCGTAGCGGCGCACCAGTTCGGCATCGTCCGGGGTGCGTTGCAGGGCGGCATGATAATCGCGCTGCGCCCCGGCCTGGTCGCCGGTCATGTCGCGCGCAAGGCCACGGTCGCCCTGGATGGTCGCTTCGGGATAGCCGGCACGGGTCGCCTGGTCGAACAGGCGCAGCGCTTCGGCCGGGTTCTGCATCTTCAGCATGACCCGGCCCAGGCCCGCCTTGGTGCGTCCATTATTGGGCTGGATCGCGTCGGCGCGGGCAAAGAAACCAGCGGCCGCGCGGGCATCGTCCAGCTCCAGCGCGGCTTCACCTGCTCCCACCAACGCGTTGAAATCCCGCGGATTGGTGGCCAGCTTCGCCAGATTATTGTTGAGGTCCGCGGCGCCCGAGGGCCGGACCAGATCGGCCTGGTCGGTTTGCGCCTGCGCAGCCGTCGCAAGAAGCAGGCTGCCGAGAATCCATAGATGAGATCGTGTCACATGGCCCCCTTAGCGGATCGCGGAAGCAATGGGAAATGACCTGCACAAAAAAGCGCGCCGGGTCGCCCGAAGCGACCGACGGCGCGCCTTTGGCAGGCCGGTGCGGGCCTGTGCCCGCACGCTGGCGTTACTGGTTGTTCTGGCGGTTGAGGAAGCGCGGGATATCCAGACCCTGCGTGCCTTCTTCGGTGCCCGGTGCCTTTTCGCTGCCACGGGTAAGGCCGGCCATACGCTCGAACAGCGTGCCACCGGTCGCGACGCGCGGCGCCGGCTGGGCGGGCTTGGGCGCGGCTTCCGGTGCGGTCGGTTCGGCCGCTTCGGCGCCGAGCAGCAGTTCATCCTGCGAGGGATCCTCGTCGGAGAAGACGGCGGCGGGACGCGCAGGTGCGAAGGCCGGCGGCGCCTTTTCGGCGGCAGGCGCAGCGATCGGCGCGGGCGCCGGGGCTTCGGGCACGTCCAGTTCCAGCGCTTCGGGCTCGGGCGCGGCGACCGGGGCCGGTGCAGCAGCGACCGGCGCGGCCGGGGCGGGTGCGGCCACCGGTGCCGGGCGCGGCGCCTGCGGCACGGCGACGGCCGGACGGCTGGCGAAGCTGAACGGCTGGGTCAGAGGTGCGGCCTGGCTGCCGACTTCATTGTCGATGCCGGTCGCGACGACCGACACGCGGATCTTGCCGTTCAGATTGTCGTTGAAGGCGCTGCCCCAGATGATGTTCGCATCGGGATCGACCAGTTCGCGGATATGGTTGGCCGCTTCGTCGACTTCCATCAGGCGCATGTCGTCGCCGCCGACGATCGACACGATCACGCCCTTGGCGCCGCGCATCGACACGCCGTCGAGCAGCGGGTTGGCGATCGCCTTTTCCGCCGCCTGAAGCGCACGGCCGTCGCCTTCCGCTTCGCCGGTGCCCATCATCGCCTTGCCCATCTCGCCCATCACCGAACGGACGTCGGCAAAGTCGAGGTTGATGAGGCCCGGCATGATCATCAGGTCGGTGATCGAGCGCACGCCCTGCTGCAGCACCTCGTCCGCCATCTGGAACGCTTCCTTGAAGGTCGTGTTCGGGTTGGCGATCAGGAACAGATTCTGGTTCGGGATGACGATCAGCGTGTCGACATGCTTCTGCAGCTCGTCGATGCCGCTTTCCGCCGACTTCATGCGGCGATTGCCCTCGAAGGTGAAGGGCTTGGTCACGACGCCGACGGTCAGGATGCCCTTTTCACGCGCCGCCTTGGCGATGACCGGGGCCGCACCGGTGCCGGTGCCGCCGCCCATGCCGGCGGTGATGAAGCACATATGGGCGCCTTCCAGCGCCTGTTCGACGGTGATGATGGTTTCTTCCGCAGCCGCGCGACCGATTTCGGGGCGCGAACCGGCGCCCAGACCCTCGGTGATCTGCGGGCCAAGCTGGATGCGCCGTTCGGCCGGCGAGGCGTTCAGCGCCTGCGCGTCGGTATTGGCGACGATGAAGTCGACGCCCTCGACGCTGGCCGCGATCATGTTCGCGATGGCGTTACCGCCTGCACCGCCAACGCCTATCACCGCAATGCGTGGCTTCAATTCGTCCACATGCGGCGGGCTGATCTCGATGCTCATATACTTTGCTCCCTCAGCTTCCTCGTCAGGAAGTGACAACCGTCATCAATTGTTAACACCAGAAAATAGAGTATTTCACCTGCTATTTTCGTTTTCGTTCAAATTCGCTCAGTAATTCGTCCGCATCGCCCGCATCATGCGCTGCCACCATTGCGGGGCGCCCAGACGATGCACGGTTTGCGGCGCAGGCGCCATCGCCCTAAGATCAACCGGGTTTGAAGCGCCGTAAAGCGCCAATCCGGCCAAAGTAGCGAAGGCCGGGCCACTATGCGCTTCGGGCATGGCTGACAAGCCACGCGGGCGACCGACCCGGACCGCACGCCCCAGCGCACCTTGCGCATAGTCGGCAATGCCCTTCATCTCCGCGCCGCCACCGGTCAGCACGACCTGGCGCCCGGTGCTGTTGAAGCCCATGCCGGCCAGCGCCGCATTCACTTCCGCCATGATCTGGTTCAGTCGTTCGCAAATGACGCCGACCAGCGCCGCGCGGGTAATCTTGCCACCTTCCGCATTGGGGCCGGCGCTCTGCCCCGGAATGGCGACATCGCCATGGGGCGTCGCTATCTCGATCATCTCGCGGAAGTCGCGGCGGTTCTGCATCGCCGAACCATAGAAGCATTTGATCCGCTCCGCCTGGCTGCGGCGAATGCCGAAGGCCGAAGCGATATCATCGGTGATGTCGGACGCGCCCATCGGGATCGAATGCAGCCCCACCAGCATGCCGCCGGCATAGAGCGAGACATTGGTGACCCCTGCCCCCATCTCGACCAGCGCCACGCCCAGGTCGCGCTCCTCTTCCGACAGGCAGGCAAGCCCGGTCGCGATCGGCGAAGCGACGATCGAATTGACGTTGAGATAAGCGCCACGCACGCACAGGTCGAGATTGGCGAGCGGCGCGCCATCCGCCAGCACGACATGGATGTCGACGCCCAGCAGATCGGCATGCATGCCCAGCGGCTTCTTCACCGGCACCTTGCCATTGATGGTGAAGCAGGTCGGCTGGGCGTGCAGGATGATGCGGCCATCGGGGTCGATGCCCTGCTGGCCGGTGGTCAGCAGATCATCGATGTCAGGCTGCTCGACGCGATAGCCGCCCATGTCGCGCTCGACCGTGACGACGTCGCTGACCAGGCTGCCGCCCGAGAAGCTGACCCAGACATCCTCGATATTGGTGCCGGCGACACGCTCGGCCTGTTCCACCGTCTCGCGCACGGCCAGTTCGGTGCGCTCCATGTCGGCGATGAAGCCGCGGCGCACGCCCCGGCTCTCGCGCTGGCCGGTGCCCAGGATCGCCAGCTCACCCGTATCGGTGCGCCCCGCGATCAGCGCGGACACCTTCCACGATCCGATATCGATCGCGGTGATGAGCTTTTCGACCTTGGGCTGTGCCATGACTTAGCCTTCCTCGCCCGCAGCAGGCGCACTTGCGGTCTTTTCCGCCTTGGCGTCCGCCGCTGCCGGCTTATCGCTGGTCTGGCCCTGCGGCAGACGCAGCACGAAACGATCGGGATCACGCATGTCGAACTTGACGATGCCCCGGCCGAGCAGCCGGTTGACGCCATCCATGCGCGCGAAATTCACCAGCGCTGCCGCCGATGTCTGTTCGCCCTCAGGCAGCGACAGCGTCTCCCCCGACTGAAAGCGCAGATCCCAGCGACGGTTCCCGACCCAGGTCGCGCCAGCCAGCATTGGCTTGAGCGCAGGCGCGCTTTCCATCAGCTTGTTGAGGCCGGCGGTCTGGAGATTGGCATTGGGGCCGACCACCAGCGGCAGGTCGGGCATCGCCCCGGCCGACACCGATTGCAGCACCACGCCCGCCACATCGATCAGATGCAGTTGCCCGTCATGCTGCCACACCGCGACCGGATCACGCTCGACGATATCGACGACCAGCGTGTCGGGCAGGCGGCGGGAAATGCGCGCATCCTTGACCCAGCCAAGCTTCAGCATTTCCTGCCGCACCTTGGGCAGGTCGAGCGAGAGCATCGAGCGATCGACCTGGCCGAGCGCGATATTATAGACCGGCATCTCGTCCATGCGCTCGACGCCGCGCACCTCGACCTTCTCCACCTCGAAACCGGCGCGCGCGGCCAGGCTTGCCGCCTGCTGGCGCGCCATGTCGGGCAGGCCCGCATAGATGGCGATGGCGATCGCTATGCCACCGAAGATCGCGAAGATGGCCCAGGTCGCCAGCTTCTGCAGCGTATCCTCGCTGATCGGCAGCAGTTCGAGCAGCCGATCGAACGAGGACTGGCGCTTGAGCTGGCGGCCACGGCCCGATCCGGCCTTGGCGCGCACCTTGCCCCGCGCCGTGCTCAGCCGCGCCGTGCC
Organism: Sphingobium sp. IP1; assembly: GCF_002708645.1. Classification (NCBI taxonomy): domain Bacteria; kingdom Pseudomonadati; phylum Pseudomonadota; class Alphaproteobacteria; order Sphingomonadales; family Sphingobiaceae; genus Sphingobium; species Sphingobium sp. IP1. The sequence continues at coordinate 16,296 of NZ_NOIW01000092.1, read as the reverse complement.
GCCGCGCCGAATCCGTGCCTCAGCCATTGCCAGCCCCCATGTTCGGCCCCCTCGTCAATGCTTCCTCGCAGATCCGCTCGACCAGCTCGGCATATTCGATGCCCAGCTTTTTCGCCTGTTCCGGCACCAGGCTCAAGGGGGTCATGCCCGGCTGGGTATTGACCTCCAGCAGGTAAAGCCCCTCGACGCCCTGGCTGTCGTCCCAGCGGAAGTCGGAGCGCGACGCGCCCTTGCAGCCGAGCAGCTGGTGCGCCTTGAGCGCGATCGCCTTGCAAGCCTGCGTGATCTCGTCCGGTATCTCTGCCGGGCAGACATGTTCGGTCATGCCGTCGGTATATTTGGCATCGAAATCATAAAAGCCGCTCTTGGGGCGCAGCTCGGTGACGAGCAGCGCCTCATCGCCCAGCACGGCGGTGGTCAGCTCGCGCCCGCGAATATAGGGTTCGGCCAAAAGCTCGGGAAATTCCTGCCAGGGGCCGACGCTGTCACGGGCGATGGGATTGCCATAATTGCCCTCGGCCGTGACGATCGCCACGCCGACCGAGCTGCCCTCATTGACGGGCTTCAGAACATAGGGGCGCGGCAGCGGATCGCCGGCGTACAGGCTCTCGCTCGCCACGATATGTCCGCCGGGCATGGGGATACCGTGCGGCAGCAGCGCCTGCTTGGTCAGTTGCTTGTCGATCGCGATGACCGAGGTGGCAAGACCGCTATGGGTGTAGGTGAGGCCCATCAGGTCCATCATGCCCTGCACCGTGCCATCCTCGCCCGGCACGCCATGTAGCGCGTTGAACACCACGTCCGCCTTGGTTTCGGCCAGGCGCGCGGCGACGTCGCGATCCATGTCGATCCGCGTGACCCGATGCCCGCGCGATTCCAGCGCCTTGGCAACGCCCTCGCCGCTCGACAGCGACACCGGCCGCTCCGCCGACCAGCCGCCCATCAGAACGGCGACATGAAGCGGTTTAAGAGTCAATGGAATTTCCCCGAATAGAGTAAAGGCTGATCTTCAAGGAGTTCGACGGGTGCCGCCTCATCCCAGGGCCATCGCCCTTCATAGGTCCAAACCAGTTGATAGACGGCATCAAGCGGCTGCCCGGTGCGGAAATTGTGATACCAGAGCGCGGAATTCAGATAATCGGGGATCAAATGCTGGCGATCCACCGCGCGAGCCATGCAGGTCACATCATAACCGTCAAGCAAACCTTCAATCAGTTGGCCTTCGGCCAGCTGCAAGCCTGCTTTGCACTGCCGATAGGTTTCGTTGACAGCAAATGCCCCCATTTGCGCCGGCAAACCGAGAATGATCACCTCGGGCTGGCCAACGCTTTCCCAAAAACCAACGGAATAGACGAACGACTTCGCATCATCCTCGGAATCAAAAACCGACACCACATGGCATCCATGATCGCGAACATTCGCAAGGATGCGGGTCTCGTAGTCGTTCAGAGGCCGATCGCTCACTTCGCCAACCCCACACGCTGGATTTCCCATTCCAGCTCGACGCCGCTCTTTTCCTTGACGCGGCGGCGGACTTCCTCGCCCAGCGCTTCGATGTCGGCGCTGGTGGCGTCGCCGGTGTTGAGCAGGAAGTTGGTGTGCTTCTCGCTCACCTGCGCGCCGCCCAGCGCGAGGCCGCGACAGCCCGCTTCATCGACCAGCGCCCAGGCCTTGTGCCCGTCCGGATTCTTGAAGGTCGATCCGCCGGTCTTGCTGCGCAGCGGCTGGCTTTCCTCGCGCGCGGTGGCGATGCGGTCCATTTCCGCCTGGATCGCGGCCGGATCGCCGGGTTCGCCCCGGAAGGTGGCCGACACGACAACCGCGCCGTCGACCATGTTGGAATGGCGATAGCTGTAATGGAGATCGCTGGCGAGCAAGGTCACCTGTTCGCCCGAGCGCAGCACCACCTCGCATTCCACCAATATGTCCGCGGTCTCGCGGCCATAGGCCCCGCCGTTCATCCGCACGAAGCCGCCGACCGTGCCGGGGATGGAGCGCAAGAATTCAAGACCGGCAATGCCTGCGTCCCGCGCGGTCGAGGAGACGAGGATGCCCGACGCACCACCGCCGCAGACCAGGGTGGTGGCGTCCAGCGCCTCCACCCTGGCGAAGGGCTTGCCCAGACGCACGACCACGCCCGGCACGCCGCCATCGCGAACGATCAGGTTGGAGCCGAGGCCGAGCGCCATCACCGGCATCGCCGGATCGAGCATGGCGAGGAAATCGGACAGATCGTCGGCGTCCTTGGGCTCGAACAGCCATTGCGCCGCCCCGCCCGCCTTGAACCAGACGAGCGGTGCCAGCGGCGCATCGGCCTTGAGCGCGCCGCGAACGGCCGGAAGAGTAGCCATCACCGTCAACCGCGCACGCCCCAGAGATTCATCCAGCTCTTCATCGCCTTCATGCCCGCCTCGCCGGCCTGATGCGCCGCCATGCCGGTCTGCACCTGCTTCTGCGCCGCCTCGACCATGTCGCGCGCGACTTCCACGCCCTGCATCTGCATGTCGATCATGCGCTTCTGCATTTCCAGGCCGACATTGAAGAGCTCGAACATCAGGCGGTTTCCTTGACCTTGGCGGTGACCGCAGCGGACAGGCCCGCCGCCCATTTCGTGATGTCGCCGGCCCCCAGGCAGATGATCATGTCGTCAGCCTGGACATCGGCGGCAATGACGCGGGCAAGATCGCCCGCATCGGCGACAGTGGCGGCGTTGCGATGGCCACGGCGCTTGAGCCCGGCGACCAGCGCCGCGCTGTCGACATCCTCGATCGGCTGCTCGCCAGCGGTATAGACCGGGGCGGCATAGACGATGTCGGCATCGTTAAAGGCCTGCTGGAAATCATCCATCAGGTCGCGCAGACGGGTGAAGCGATGCGGCTGGACCACGGCGATCACCCGGCCCTTGGCGCCCTCACGCGCAGCGGCGAGCACCGCCTTGATCTCGACCGGATGGTGGCCATAATCGTCGATGACAGTGGCGACGCCTGCGCCGGCCGGGATTTCGCCGACCTTGGTGAAGCGACGCTTCACGCCGCCGAACTTCGCGAAGCCGGTCTGGATGGTCGCGTCATCAATGCCCATCTGCAGCGCCACGCCGATCGCGGCCATGGCGTTCAGCACATTGTGGCGGCCGGGCATGGGCAGTTCGATCCCCTCGATCCGGCGGGTCGCGCCGTCGCGCTCGCGAATCTGGACGTCGAAGCGATTGCCGCCGGGCACCGGCTGGACATTCTCGCCGCGAATATCCGCCTGGGCGGAGAAGCCATAGGTGACGATGCGGCGGTCCTGCACGCGCGGCAGGATGGCCTGCACCTCGGGATGGTCGAGGCAGAGCATCGCCGCGCCATAGAAGGGCACATTTTCGACAAACTCGACAAAGGCGTCCTTCACCGCATCGAAGCTGCCATAATGGTCGAGATGTTCGGGATCGATATTGGTCACGACCGCGATCGTGCCGTCGAGGCGCAGGAAGCTGCCGTCGCTCTCATCGGCTTCCACGACCATCCAGTCGCTGTTGCCCAGGCGCGCGTTGGAGCCATAGCTGTTGATGATGCCGCCGTTGATAACGGTCGGATCGACCCCGCCCGCATCCAGCAGCGCCGCGACCATCGATGTGGTCGTGGTCTTGCCATGGGTGCCGGCGATGGCGACCGTGGATTTGAGGCGCATCAGTTCAGCCAGCATTTCCGCGCGGCGGATCACCGGCACGCGATTTTCCAGCGCCAGTTCGACTTCCGGATTGCCCCGCTTGATCGCGGTCGAGGTGACAACCACGGCGGCATCGCCCAGATTTTCGGCCTTGTGGCCGATCATCACCTTGATGCCCTTGGCGCGCAGCCCTTCGACGACATAGCCTTCGGCGACGTCGGATCCTTGAACCTTGTAACCCAGATTATGCATGACTTCGGCGATACCGGACATGCCGATGCCGCCAATGCCGATGAAATGGATCGTGCCGATGTCGGTGCCGACACCCTTCATGCGTTTAACTCCGAAACAACACCGTCATCCCAGCGAAGGCTGGGATCTCTCTTTTCTTCAAGAGCGACGGAGACAGAAAAAGTGAGATGCCAGCCTCCGCTGGCATGACGAAAAAGGGATGCCATCAGGCCGGCACCCCCTGCAAATTGAGCGTGGTCGGCGTGGGGCCGACGCGAAGCCGGTCATTCATGATCGGCGCGGGGCCGATGCTTTCGAGCAGGTCGGCCATGTCGCGGGCCGCATCCGGCCGGCCACAGGCACGGGCGCGCTTGGCGGCATTTTGCAGGGCGCCGGGTTCCAGCGCCATTTTCTGCATCTGCTTGGCCAGTTCCACCGCGGTGAAGCGCGACTGGGGGATGGTGCGGGCGCCGCCAGCCTCGGTCATCTCGCGCGCATTGGCGGTCTGATGATCGTCCATGGCGCTGGGCAGCGGCACCAGGATGGCGGGACGGCCGGCACAGGTCAGCTCGGCCAGGGTCGATGCCCCTGCCCGCGCGATCATCAGGTGCGACCAGCCGAGCTTTTCGGGCACGTCATTGAAATAGGTGGCGAGATCGGCCGGGATTTCCATCTCGGCATAGGTGGCGCGGACCCGCTCGATATCCTCGGCACGGCACTGCTGCGTCACCTGAAGGCGACGGCGCAGCGCGATCGGCAGCATCGACAGTCCCTCGGGCACGACGCTCGACAGGATGCTTGCCCCCTGGCTGCCGCCGATCACCAGCACGCGGAACACGCTCTCGTCGGTCAGTGCGGGGAATTCCTCGTCGCGCAGCCCCTTCACTTCCTCGCGCACGGGATTGCCAACCAGATGCACCTTGCCGGCATATTTGTCCTTGAGGCGCTCGACCAGCGGATAGGCGGTGGCGATGGCGTCGACCCGGCCGGCGAGCAGGCGGTTGACCCGGCCCAGCACGGCATTCTGCTCATGGATCGCGGTCGGGATACCATCGGCCAGCGCGCCCAGCAAAGCAGGCATGGCGGGATAGCCGCCAAAGCCGACCACGGCGGTCGGCTTGAACGTGTCGTTGAGCCGCCGGGCCATCGCGCGCCCGGCCAGGATCGCCTTCAGGGCGCCGGGCCAGCTCGCCGGATTCTTGGTCATGCGGCCCGCCGGCATGACATGGACCTGTGCCTTGTCAAAGATGCCGGGGATCTTGGCGCCCCGCTCATCGGTGACGAGGGCGACATGATGGCCGCGCGCCATCAGTTCCTCGGCCACCGCATGAGCGGGAATCATGTGACCACCCGTCCCGCCGGCGGCGAGGACGAAGTGACGGGAAATGCTCATCGACCACTCCATTTGACGACCGTGTGCCGACCCATGAAGGGGTTGCGCCGCGTGAATGCGAGCAGCAGGCCGACGCCGATACAAAGCGCCAGCATAGAGGAGCCACCGTAGCTGATAAAGGGCAGCGTCATGCCCTTTGACGGAAAAATCTGCGCATTGACGCCCATATTGATGATCGCCTGCAGCCCGAACTGGGTGGTGAGGCCGGCGGCGGCGAGGATGGTGAAATTATCCTCCTCGTCCAGCAGGCGCAGCAGCACGCGCACGACGATCGCCAGATAGACGCAGGCGATGGCGATGCAGGCGAGCAGGCCGAACTCCTCCCCGATCACCGAGAAGATATAGTCGGTATGGGCTTCGGGCAGGCGAAACTTGTTCTGCCCCCCGCCCGGCCCGACGCCGGTGAAGCCACCATGGGTGATGGTGCGGAAGGCCAGGTCCGTCTGGTCCGGGCCGGTATCCATCTGGACGCCGATGCCCAGGAAGTCGTTGATGCGCTGCCGGCCATTTTCATAGAACATGTAGACCGCGACAAGCCCTGCCAGCGCCAGCCCGCCCAGCATGGCGATCCAGCGCATTTCGAGGCCCGAGAGCATCAGCAGCACGCCCCAGCAGGCAAGGAAGATGACCGTCTGGCCAAAATCCGGCTGCTTCATCAGGATCGCCGCGATCAGCAGCGTCATCGCGCCGGTGAGCGGCATCACCGGCAGGCTCTGGTCCTTGGCACGCAGCGACAGCAGCCAGGCCAGCGTCACGACATAGACGGGCTTCAGAAATTCCGAGGGCTGGAAGCGGAAGCCCGGCAGGTCGATCCAGCGCTTGGCGCCGTTCACGGTGGAACCCAGCAGCGGCACGAACAGCAGCATCAGGAAGAAGAAGACGGCCAGGAAGATCGCCAGTCGCCGCGCCTGCGGCCGGGGCAGCATGGAGATGACCAGCATGATCGGCAGGCCGATGAACACCCACATCAGCTGGCGATAGAAATAGATCAGCGGATTGACCGCCACCTGCGCGGTCGAGCGGTCGATCGCGGCCACCGGCGATGCGGCGGCCACGGCGACCAGCCCGATCGCCATCAGCGCGACGATCAGCGACAGCAGCACCCGGTCGATTTCCCAGAACCAGATGGCCAGCGCGGTACGCTCGCGCGGCACGGTGCGGGTCTTGAAGCCCTTCACCAGTTCGCCCGCCCTGAACATGCCCTTACGTCCCTCGCTATCCATCCCGTTGCCCCCGATCGCCCTGCCTATTCCAGAGCGTTCTATTCCAGTGCGTTCACGGCCGCGGCAAAGGCATCGCCGCGCGCCTCGAAATCCCGGAACTGGTCGAAACTGGCGCAGGCCGGCGACAGCAGCACGACATCGCCCGGCTGGGCGATGCGCGCGGCGCGACGGACGGCGGCGCTCAGCATCTCGCTGTCATCGACCGCCATGTGCGGCCGCAACAGGTCGGCAAACATGTGACCCGCCTCACCGATGGTGTAGGCATGGGCGATATTGCCGTAATAAGGCGCGCATTCATCCAGATTGTCGGACTTGGCGACGCCGCCCAAAATCCAGTGGATGCGGGGCTTGCCATCCCTGGCCGGCCAGGCACCCAGCGCCGGCGCGGTCGAGGCGGCATTGGTCGCCTTGCTGTCATTGACATAGAGCACGCCATTATGCGTGCCCACCGTCTGCATCCGATGCGGCAGGCTGGCATAGCTGGCGAGCGCGGCCATGATGGTCGCGTCATCGATGCCCAATGCCTGGCCGACCGCGATCGCAACCGCGGCATTCTGGGCATTGTGCGGCCCCTGCAGCGACGGCCAGCCAAGCTGAGCCTCCGGATCGATATCGGCGGCCTTCACTTCGCGCAGCTGCGCCGGGGCCGATGCGGCGATGCCGCGGCTCGGCTCATCCTCGGTCGCGATCACCGCGACATGGTCGGCCGACTGCATGGCGAACAGCCGCGCCTTCGACGCGACATAGCCGGCGAAACCGTTGTAGCGATCGAGATGGTCGGGCGTGATGTTGAGCAGCACGGCGACATCGCAGTCGAGGCTATGGGTAAGGTCGATCTGGTAGCTGGACAGTTCCAGCACATAGACGCCCATACCGTGCAGGTTCGGCTCCAGCGGCTCCTGGCCCAGGATCGGCAGGCCGATATTGCCCCCCATCCGCGCCGGGAAGCCGGCTTGCTCGATGATGTGATGGATCAGCGCCGTGGTGGTCGACTTGCCGTTGGTGCCGGTGATGCCGACCACCTTGTGCGGTGGCAGCGTCGGCCGGGCGAGCGCGAACAGTTCGATGTCGCCGATGATCGGCACGCCGGCGATCTTTGCCCGCATCGCGATCGGATGCTTGTTGAGCGGCACGCCCGGCGACACGACGATGCCGTCGAAACCGGCCAGGTCGATCTCCATCGGGTCGCCCAGTTCCGCCTTGTCGGCGACGGCCGCCCGCGCTTCCTCGCGACTGTCCCAGGCGACGACCCGCGCGCCGCTGGCGACGAGCGTCTCGACCGTGGCCAGCCCCGAACGGGCCAGCCCCAATACGGCGTAGGTCTTCCCCTTGAAGGCCTGCGAAACGATCATCCGCTTACCTCAGCTTCAGCGTGGCGAGGCCGGCGAGCGCCAGCACGAAGGAGATGATCCAGAAGCGGATCACCACGGTCGGTTCGGCCCAGCCAAGCTGTTCGAAATGATGGTGGATCGGCGCCATCTTGAACACGCGCTTGCCGGTCCGCTTGTAGAAGAAGACCTGGATGATGACTGACAGCGCCTCGACCACGAACAGGCCGCCGACGACGCCCAGAACGATTTCATGATGGGCGGTGACCGCGATCACGCCGATCGTGCCGCCCAGCGCCAGACTGCCGGTATCACCCATGAAGACGGCAGCGGGCGGCGCATTGAACCAGAGGAACGCCAGCCCCGCGCCGATGATCGCGCCGCACAATATGGTGAGGTTGCCCGCGCCCGGCACATGCGGGATGCCCAGATAGGTGGCGAAGTCCGCGCGGCCGACCAGATAGACGATCGCCATGAACGCCATGCAGGCGATGATGACCGGCATGGTGGCGAGGCCATCGAGCCCGTCGGTCAGGTTCACCGCATTGCCGAACGCGACGATGACGAAGGCGGCGAACAGGAAATAGAAAGGCCCAAGCTCGATCGCAGGCCCATTGTAGAAGGGCACGTAGAGCGCGGTGTTGCCATGCTGGTTGACGATCATCCAGGCGGCGAAACCGGCGATCAGGAACTCGAAGGCCAGGCGCATCTTGGCCGACAGCCCCTTGTGGCTGGCCTTGGTCACCTTGTCATAATCGTCGAGGAAGCCGATCGCGCCGAAACCCAGGGTCACGAACAGGCAGGCCCAGACATAGGTGGAGGACAGGTCCATCCACAGCAGCACCGATACGACCATGGAGGTCAGGATCATCAGGCCGCCCATGGTCGGCGTGCCGCGCTTGGCCAGATGGCTCTGCGGCCCGTCGCTGCGGATCGGCTGCCCCTTGCCCTGGCGCACGCGCAGCCAGCCGATGAACTTGGGGCCGATGACGAGGCCGATGATCAGCGCGGTCGCGATCGCCGCGCCCGCCCGGAAGGACAGGTAGCGGATGAGGTTGAAGGCCCCCGCAAAATCCAGGGTCTGGGCAAGCCAGTAGAGCATCAGTCTTTATCTCCGTCGCGGGCGGCATCGCCAAGGGCGGCGACCAGGCGGGACAGCCCGATGCCATTGGAGCCCTTGACCAGGATCGCGTCACCCGCACGCATTTCCTTGTTGATCAGATCGGTGGCCGACGCGGCGTCCGGCACATGGTCGAAGGCGACGAGGCCGCCAAGGGCGTCGGCCAGCGGCGCCATCTCCTCGCCCACCAATATCGCATAGTCGACGCCATTCTCGCTCAACGGTTGCGAGAGTGCGGCGTGCAGTTCGGTACTGCGGCTGCCCAGTTCGCGCATGCCGCCCAGCACGGCGATGCGGCGGTCGGCCTGCTCGCGCCCCAATTGCTTGAGCGTCGCGGCCATGCTCAAGGGGTTGGCGTTATAGCTTTCGTCGATCAGCAGCGCCTCGCCGCCCGCCACCGGCAGGATGCGGCGCGCGCCGCGTCCGGGCAGGCCCGGCATTTCCGCGAGCGCAAGGCCCGCAGCGGCCAGATCGCCGCCCAGCGCCTCGACCGCGGCCAGCACGGCGAGCGAATTGGACACCCAATGGTCGCCCGGCGCGCCGACGGTGAAGCAAAGCTCCACCCCCGGCAGCGCGGCGGTCACCAGCGTGCCGCCGCCCGGCGCCGGCACGGTATCGCGCACGAAAATATCCGCCTCCGGGCTGAAGCCGAAGGTCAGAATATGATCGGCATGGCGCTCCGCCTTGCCATAGAGGGTCGCGACATGCGGGCTGTCATAGGGAATGACAGCGGTGCCGCCCGGCTCCAACCCCTCGAAAATCTCGGCCTTGGCTTCGGCGATCTTTTCCTCGGTCCCGAAAAATTCGATATGGGCCGGCGCGATGGCGGTGACGATCGCCACGTTCGGGCGCACCTGCCGCGTCAGCGCAGCCAGTTCGCCGGCATGGTTCATGCCCATTTCGAACACGCCATAGGCCGCATCGCGCGGCATCCGCGCCAGGCTCAGCGGCACGCCGACATGGTTGTTATAGCTTTTGACCGAACGATGGACGCCGCCCGGACAGGCCCGTTCAAGGGCATGGAACAGCGCTTCCTTGGTGCCGGTCTTGCCGACCGACCCGGTCACGCCGATGATCTTCGCGCTGCTGCGCTTGCGCGATGCCCGGCCCAGCGCTTCCAGCGCGGCGGCACTGTCGGCCACCAGCACATGGGGATAATCGACCGGTTCGCTGACGATTGCGCCGGCCGCGCCCTGGGCAAAGGCCTTGTCGACGAACTTGTGGCCGTCGGTCGTTTCGCCCTTCATCGCGACGAACAGGTCGCCCGCGCCCACCTCGCGACTGTCGAAGGCGACGCCAGAAACGGCGAACGGCGCCGACACGGCGCCGCCCGTAGCGTCTGCGATCTCGGCCGAGGTCCAGAGATCGCTCACCCCGCGCACTCCCGTGCCACGGTGACATCGTCAAAGGGTAGCACCCGGTCGCCGATGATCTGGCCCTGCTCATGCCCCTTGCCGGCGAGCAGGACGATATCATCGCCCCCCGCCTGACCGATGGCGGCGGCGATCGCCGCGCGGCGACCGCCAATTTCCTCCGCCCCCGGTGCGCCCGCCATCACGGCGGCGCGGATCGCGGAGGGTTCTTCCGAACGGGGATTGTCGTCGGTCACGATGACATGGTCGGCCAGATCGGCGGCAACCTTGCCCATCAGCGGGCGCTTGCCGGCATCACGATCACCGCCCGCGCCGAACAGCGCGATCAGCTTGCCCCGGGTATGGGGACGCAGTGCCTCGATCGCGGCGCGCAGGCCGTCGGGCGTATGAGCATAGTCGACATAGACGGGGGCGCCCGCCTTGCTGATGACCGCGCGTTCCAGACGGCCGCGCACCGGCTGGACCCGGCCCAGCAATTCCAGCACCTTGGCGGTATCGCCGCCGGTCGCGATGACGAGCCCTGCCGCCGTCAGCGCATTGGCCGCCTGATAGGCGCCGATCAGCGGCAGATTGACCTTGTAGAGCTTGCCATCGGCTTCGATCTCCAGCGTCTGGCCCAACTGGGTCGGGGTGCGGTTGGCAAGACGCAATGCCTGCCCCTGCACCCCGACGCTCAGCACACGAAGCCCCCGCTTCGTAGCCCGCTGGATCGCCTTGTCCGACCATTCATCGTCGGCCCAGATGACGGCCGCGCCGCCGTCGCCCACGACTTCGTCGAACAGGCGCATCTTGGCGTCGAAATAGCTGTCCATGTCGCCATGATAATCGAGATGATCGCGCGACAGGTTGGTGAAGGCGCCGGCCGCAACCGGCAGGCCTTCGGTGCGATACTGGTCGAGGCCATGGCTCGACGCCTCGAACGCGGCATGGGTGATGCCCTCGCGCTTGAGGCCCGACATGTTGGCGAGGAAGGTGACGATGTCCGGCGTGGTGAGGCCGGTCGACACCTGATCGACCGAGGTGGTGACGCCCAGCGTCCCGATCGAGGCCGACTTGTGGCCCAGCATGCGCCACAGCTGGCGCGCCAGTTCGACCGTGCTGGTCTTGCCATTGGTGCCGGTGACGGCGACGGTCACATCAGGGAAAGGCGCGAAATAGCGCGCGGCCAGTTGCGCGAACAGGCGGCGGGGATTGGCGTCGGCGATATGCACCGCGCCCTCGACCTTCGCCTCCGGCCGGGCGACGATGGCCACCGCTCCTGCCTTCACCGCATCGGCAATAAAATCCTCGCCATTGACGCGCAGGCCCTGAAAGGCACCGAAGATGGTGCCCGGCGCAACCTTGCGATTGTCGATGGCAAAACCCGTCACGGACGTGTCGAGGCCGGTGTTGCCACCGACCTCGACGCCCAGCTCCTCGATTAGCGACCCGAGGCGCATCACTCTGTCTCCTTGTCGCCGTGCAACAGCGGCATCAAATCCGAAATATCCACGTCCCGCCGCTCGTCCGGCATTACGCCAAGCATCGGCCCGGTGCGCTCCACCACCCGCTTCACCACCGGCGCCGCCGTCCATGCAGCGGTGCGCAGGCCATATTGGCCCGTCGCCTCGTCCATCGTGACGAGAACCACATAGCGGGGATTGTCCATCGGGAAGGCGGAAGCGAAAGTCGTCACCAGCGAAGTCTTGTTGTAGCGCCCTTCCTGGGGCTTTTCAGCGGAACCCGTCTTGCCGCCCACCCGGAATCCCTTGGCGTCGGCGCTACGCCCTGTACCCGCCGACACGATCATCCGCAACAGCTGGCGCATGCGCGCGCTGGTCGCGGCGGAAAAGACGCGGCGCCCCTCGGGCACTTCATCGGCCTTGAGCTTGCGGATCGTCGCCGGGCGCCAGATGCCGCCATTGACCAGCGCCGCATAGGCCGCCGCCAGATGCAGCGGCGTCACCGCGATGCCATGGCCGTAAGACGTGGTCATGCTGGTGATCCGGCCCCAATTGGTCGGCCACAGGCCACCGGCACGCTCATTGAACTCGATCGGCGCACGCTGGTCGAAATCCAGGCTGCGGAACAGCTTCTGCAACGGCGCGGCGCCCATTTCGTCGGCGATCCGGGCGGTACCGATATTGGAGCTGTGGACCAGGATTTCCGGCACGTTGATCCAGCGGCCCAGCGAGTGGTCGTCCTTGATGCGGAAGCCGCCGACGGCCAGCGGCGCGGTCGCGTCATAGCGCTTGCTCATCGAGGTCACGACGCCCGCATCCATGGCCGCCGCGATCGACAGCGGCTTGAACGCCGAACCCAGCTCATAGCGGGCCTGCACCATATGGTTGCAGAGCGGTGATTCGGAGCAGCGCTTGCCGGCATAATTTTGCAGCTTGTTGGGATCGAACACCGGGATCGATGCCATGGCGATCACTTCGCCGGTATTGACGTCCAGGATGATGCCGCCGGCGCCCTTGGCCCGCGTCTGGACCAACTGGGCATAAAGCTCGCTTTCCAGCGCGCCCTGCACCCGGCTGTCGATCGACATGGCGAAGGGCCGGCTACGCTGCGCCGGGTCGATCATCCGATCGTTGAATGCGGCCTCCACGCCCATGCCGCCCTTGCCCTCGGCATTGGGCGCAAAGCCGAGAATATGCGCGGCCAGCGTGCGCTGGGGATAAAGGCGCTCCTTCTCGCGCGGAAATTCGATGCCGATCTCGCCCAGCGCGTTCACCGCCGCCACTTCCTCGGGCAGCGCACGGCGTCGCAGATAGGCCCAGCCGCGCCCCCTCAGCTTCTTGGCGAACACCGCTTCGGACTCGTCCGGGAAGATTTCGTGCAGCTTGCGCGCCAGCTCGTCGGGATCGCCGATCAGCTTGGACGGGCGCACCGCGATCGAATAGGCGTCCATGGTCCGCGCCAGCGGCACGCCATTGCGGTCGACAATGTCCGCGCGCGCCGGGGTGAAGCCCGACAATCCATCGCCATTGCCGTTGCCGCTCGCAAAAATGCCGACCCAGGTCAGACGCAGGATCAGCACGGCCGTGATCATCATGAACAGGATCAACAGCAACATCAGGCGATTATGCGCGATCGCCGTCAGGTTGACCCGCTGCCGCCCGGCACGGGCGCCGCCCGGCTGGACGATGATCGTGGCCATTAGCGGCCTCCCTTTCGCTCGCGCGCCGCACGGGCGCTGAGGTCACCCATGGTGCTGTCGTCCAGCAGCTTGGCATCCAGCATCGCCATGCGCTCGGCCCGGCGCGCGACCGGATTGGGCCGCGACACGTCAGCGTCGGCCTTGGCGCGCTGTTCGGCCAGCTTCACCGGCGCGGCGGGCTTGGCCAGCTTCTCGACATTGTCGGCGGCATGCGCCTCGCGGATCACGGCAATATCGCTGCGGATCTGGCTGGCGGCGGGGCTGGCCGGCGCGGCCTGCGGCGCGGACGGCAGATCGGCCGGCGTCTCGACCATCGCCACCATCACCGGCGGCGCGACATAGTCGGGACCGTTGGGCTGGACGCCATCCAGATGCGCCAGCGCCTGTTCGCCCGCCAGATACTGGCCGGCGGTCGGCGTCGCATACATGAAGTCGTCCTGGTTCCACCGCTCCAGCTGGCGCATGCTGGCGCGCGCGCTGAACTCGGTTTCCAGATAGCGGATATCGCCGCGCGCCTGCGCGATCTGCATCCGCACCCGCATCACGTCATTGCGCTCGGTCGCGACCTTCAAGGAGACGAGATAGGCGCCGAGCGCGCCCAGCGCGACCAGCAACACCCAGATCAGGCTCTGCAATCTCTTGACCGCGATCATGGCCGGGCACTCCGATGGGCATTGGCAACAGGGGCGCCGGTCCGCACGGCGCTGCGCAGGGTGGCGGAACGGGCACGCGGATTGCGCGCCAGTTCAGTTTCGCCGGGCTTGACGGCCTTGGCGGGCTTTTCGAATGCGGGCGCAACCTCGGCCTTCTTCTCGGGCAGGTGGCGCGATCCGCCCGCCTCGCTGCCGCTGCGCTTGCGCAGGAACTGCTTGACGATGCGATCCTCCAGACTGTGGAAGGTCACGATCGCAAGCCGGCCGCCCGGCTCCAGCAGTGCTTCCGCCGCTTCGAGCGCGCGCTCCAGCTCCTCCAGTTCGCGATTCACATGGATGCGGATCGCCTGGAAAGTGCGGGTCGATGGATCCTTCTTGTCATGCGGCTTGTAGCCCAGCGCCCGGCGCACGACGGCAGCAAGCTGCCCGGTCCGCTCCAGCGGCCGCGCATCGACGATCGCACGGGCAACCCGGCGCGACCGCGGCTCGTCGCCATAGCGATAGATGACGTCGGCAATATCCTCTTCCGCGGCGGTGTTGAGGAAATCGGCCGCGCTCATGCCGCCCTGGCTCATCGTCATGTCGAGCGGACCGTCCGCCTGGAAGGAAAAGCCGCGTTCGGGCCGGTCGAGCTGCATCGACGACACGCCGATATCCAGCGTGATGCCCGACACGCTGCTGACGCCGCGTTCGGCCAGCAGTTCCTCCATCCGCGAAAATTCGCCGGGGATCAGGGTGATACCCTTTTCATCGGCCAGCGCCTGCCCTTCCCGGATCGCATCGGGGTCGCGATCAAAGGCAAAGACCTGCGCGCCAGCCGCCGCCATGGCGCTGGAATAGCCGCCCGCGCCGAAGGTGCCGTCGACATGTCGCTCGCCTGGGGTAATGGCGAGCGCATCGAGCACTTCGGTCAGGAGGACAGGGATATGCGGCGCGGCGCTCACTTGCCGCCCTCCGCTGCGCGCTGTTCCAGCCAGCGGCGCACCTTGTTGCGGATCAGCGCCGGGCGATCCGGGCTTTCGACCAGCGCCTCGGGCTTCCAGATCTGGAAATAGCGGCCAACGCCATAGAAGAACACGACGTCGGTGATACCGGCCTCTTCCTTGATATCGGAGTGCAGGAAGAAGCGGCCACCCTCGTCGAAATTCACGTCCTCGATCGTGCCCAGGCGATTCTCGCGCTCCAGGTCACCGTTGAAGGGGCGATTGGCGGCGCGCGCCTCGCGCTCCAGCTCATTCACTTCCTCGAACAGGAACAGCTTGTGGGACAGGCCGAAGCCGGTGGCGCAGCCATTGTCCATATGGACCGACAGGCACAGACGGTTCTCGCCGCCGCTCGCCAGCTTCACCTGGCGGCGCATCTCCAGGGGCAGCACGAAACGGCCCTTGCCGTCCGCGACGCTGAACGCGTTGCCCGAATAGAGAATGACGTCCGACACGCTGGGAATTCGCCCCTTTTAAGCAGGGCGCAGGCTTCCCGTCGCCAGAATCGCGTTTTCGACTCCCGGCGCAAGACTCTCGCAAAGCCTGACTAACCCCAATGTTGGAATATCTACCAAGCATGAGGCGGCCTGCAAAGGGAAATGTTGGGTGAAACTGGGAAAAGCCGGTCAGAAACGGGATTAACCGTTTTTTCCTCCTTTCACCAGCTTATTTTCACTTTTTGTTCTCATGCCATTCCGCCCGGAACGACGGCGCAGCAGCATCAGACCCAGTATCGCCCAGCCTGTCCCAGCCAGAAGCGCCGATCGCAGCCCCAGCCGGACATCCGCGACATCGCGCATCCAGCGGCCGCCATCCGGCATATCCGCCCCCAGCCATTGCGCCACCAGCGCCGGCGTATCCGCGCTCCAGGCGCGCGGATCGAGCGGCCGCGCCGGGTCGGCCAGCCACAGCCGGTCGTCGATCAAGTCCGCGTCACCCAGCAACAGCGCCTCCCCGCGACCGATCCGCAGCCGCAGCGGAACAGCCGCCGCCTGCCCCTCCAAAGACAAGGGCTGCATCCCGGCCATCGTCAAAAGCCGCCCATCCGGCAGGAAATGGCGTATTTCCCGGTCGCGCACCGCCCCGCCCCGCACGCCCCAATGCGCCAGCAAGGGGCCAAGCGTGCCGACCATCGGCGCCCGGCGCCGGTCACCCAGCGGCAAATCGGACGGCCAGCGCAGACGCGGATCGGTGAACAGCAG
>NZ_NOIW01000091.1:0-21458 GCF_002708645.1 Sphingobium sp. IP1 | reverse complement strand
CCCGCCGCGCCCCACGGGCGCCGGCGGGGCGGCGAGCGATCAGGCCATGGCGCAGGGCGCCCCCGCCCGCCCTGCCCTGTCGCTCGTTCAGCGCCCGCTGTTCAACACGCGCGAAGGCTATGGCAGCACGGTGTTCCCCGGGGTCGGCTTCCTCATCATTCACCAGACCCTGCTGATGGGCCTGACGATGCTCGCCGCCACCCTGCGCGAGACACTGGGACGCTTTCGTCTGCCCTCGCGCACCCTTATCGGAATTGCCCTGGCCTTCTTCGTGATCGGCTGGGCCGACGTGGCCTATTATGCGGGTTTTGTGTTCTGGTTTCAGGACTATCCCCGCGCCGCCGGCTCTCCTGGCGCCTTGATCGTGGGCGGCAGTTTGTTCGTGGGCGCGACTGTGGCGGCGGCGCTTGCGCTGGCCAGCCTCTTCCGGACACGGGAACGACCCCTGCAACTGTGGATGGGCACGTCGCTCGCCATCTTCTTCCTCGCGGGTCTCTCCTGGCCGGCGGAGGCGACGCCGGCCTGGCTGGCGCTCCTCGCGCGCCTCCTGCCAACCACCGCGGGCATTCATCTCATGGTCGGGCTCAATCAGATGGGCGCGAGCCTTGCCGAGCAGACGCGGGAGGTGCTCAACCTCGCCATCCTCATTCTGGTCTACGGAGGCCTGGCCTGGTGGCGCTTCACGAAGATTTCCGCGCCGGACCTTCAGCCTCTCAAGCCTGACTGACGCCTCAATGGAACGAGATCGTCAGGGGCACCCCAAGTGCAACCCTCTCGCCCCGGCCGACGCGACCTTGGCGCAACCCAGGGGGAGGTGTTCGAAGCGGACCTCTGCAGGGCTTCATCAGATAGAGATCACCGAGATGGGGATAAACCGGAGGCTGCCTCGACTATTGCTCTGCTTTCGCCGCCGCGAGGATCGCGGCCTCTACCGGCGCCCAGGTGGGGTCCGCAGGCGAAAGCATGTTGAAGTGGCCCGCATTCTCCAGGGTGATCACCGTCGCCTTATCGCCGGCCGACTGTGCGGCTGCTGCATAGGCTTGCGCGGCTGAAGGCTCCAGCACGACGGAAGCGACCATGAATTGAGGCACGGCCAGAGGCAGCCATTCGATCGGATTTGCCTGACGGTAGCGGCCCGCCTGTGCGTCAGGAGCGCCCCCGAACAGGTTGACGAAGATCGGGCGGCCGCAAATAACCTTGTCGAACCCGTACAGGGTTCGCAGGTCGCCTGGGCCGTCGATGGCGACCGCGGCGGAAACCTTCAGTGGATCAGCGCCGCGGACCTCGCTGTCGGCAGGCAATCTGGGACGGGCCGCCAGCCACAGGGCAGCGTGGGCGCCGGCCGAATGTCCCACCGTCACCACATGCTTCAGGTCCAGAGGCTGGGTTCGTGCCAGCACCCTCAAGTGATCGAGCGCCGCTCCCCAATCCTGGAAGGTCCCAGGCCACCCGCCGCGGGTGTCACCAACCTGTCGATACTCTATATTCCATGTCGCCACGCCCTTGTCCGTCAAGGCGCTCGCCAACGGCGCCGTGCCTGCCAGTGTCTCATAGCCTTTGGTCCAGCAGCCACCGTGAATGACCATGACGACGGGAAACGGGCCAGGACCTGCAGGCAAGCGCAGTTCACCGATCTGCAGAGGATCAGGACCATAGGCCTCGACGAGCGTCGGAGCGGTGACGGGAAGGGCGTGGAGTTGGGGCGGTCCGATCAGCGCATGTTGGTTATCCGACGGCGTCTGCGCCCAAGCGGTGCTCGTGACAATCAAGACTGTAGCCAGGCCTAATGAACGGTATCGCATGATCTACCTCTTTCATGCATCTTCCCGCTCCGACGTTACCAGCCAGTTCGTCAAATGTGAGAAGACAGCGATTCGTCATTAGATAACATGGTTCGCTATATTCTTTTCGGAAACACCATTCCGTCATCGAGTGGGCAAAGCGATAGATGAAATCCCGTTTCTGGCGCAAAGCATATGGCGGCTATGCGCGATCACGGTAGCCTTGATCATGGAAGTGATACGTCAGGCGACCAAAGAGCTATCTAGATTTCATTGTCGTCGTGAATTGCGGTTTCAGAGGATCGTGGGTTTTATCTCACTTGGCTATCCATGCTTCGACCAGCTTGACCGCATCCTCTACTGTTTTGACCTCACCGGCGGCTTCATCCGGGATAGTGAGTCCGAATTCGTCTTCAAGCGCCATCACAACTTCCAGCACATCGAGACTATCCACGCCGATGTCATCGTAGAAAGACGAAGCAAGGGCAATCTGATCCGGATAGACGCCGAGCTGACGGCTAATGATCCTGAAAACTCGGGGAGCGATTTCTTCCATCACAAAGCCCTCGCGCGGACACTATCGGCTAGGAAACAGGGCAGATTCTCGTAAACTCAATCATCGCAGAGCAACGATATTGTCCTGCGGCCAGTAAATTCATCATGCCTTGCTGAGCATTTTCTCGGCGCTCGTTTTCACAAAATCCGAAATCTGTCCTGACATCATTTTGAGGAACAGCGGTACGCTGACGTCGCCGCGAATCTCGCTATCCTCAATGTCGAGTTGCACCGGGATATTCTGCCCCATCGCCCCGATGACCAAGTGTAGTGCGTAGTCCGATACCCACTCGGAACTGAGCGAACCGCCTCCCGGGATATGCGCTGCCAGCTTGGGCAGGCCGGCCTCGATCCTGCTCTTCGCTTCGATTTTACCAAGGCTGTGCGGGATAACGACTTCCATATCTTCTTTCCTGTTCAGGCCGCCCGATCGACGAGCAGCAAGGTCGATGTCGCGGAGGCATAGAGTTTGCCGGCCATGTCGATCAGACGCGCCTCGGTATGCGCCACCCTCTTGCCCATCGACACCACCTGGCCGATTGCACGGACCATCCCGACCCTGTCGGTCAAGGGCGCATGATAGGCGACCTTGAGTTCGAGCGTGACGCAGTTGATGGGCACTTGGGCCGCGGAGTTCGCCGCGATGCCGCAGGCCGAATCCAGCAGCGTCGCGGCATAGCCACCATGGGCGATGCCCATGAAATTGTAGGTCTGCGAGGTGGGCGTCGCGACAAAGACGACCTTCCCCTCCTCCGCCTCAAGCAGATCGATGTCGAACAGGTCCATCATGGGCGGCCGGGTGCCAGCCGCCATGAACTGTTCGATCTCTTCCAGACCGGTCATCGCTTACCTCAAAGCTTTTCGGTCAGTTCAGGAACGATCTTGAAGAGGTCGCCGACCAGGCCGATATCGGCGACCTGGAAGATGGGCGCGTCCTCATCCTTGTTGATCGCGATGATGGTCTTGCTATCCTTCATGCCAGCAAGGTGCTGAATCGCACCCGATATGCCGACGGCGACATAGACTTCCGGCGCCACGATCTTGCCGGTCTGGCCGACCTGAAAATCGTTGGGCGCATAGCCAGCATCGACCGCCGCGCGGCTTGCGCCCACACCCGCGCCCAGCTTGTCGGCCAGCGGATCGATCACGCCATGAAACTGCCCGGCCGAGCCCAGCGCTCGCCCGCCCGAGACGATGATTTTGGCCGAGGTGAGTTCCGGGCGCTCGGACTGGGCGATCTCGGCACCCACGAAGCTGGAAAGTCCCGCATCCGTGCCCGTCGCAGCCTCGATACTGGCCGAGCCACCCTCGCGGGCCGCCTTCTCGAAGGCTGTGCCACGCACCGTGATAACCTTCTTTGCATCAGACGACTGGACCGTCGCGATCGCATTTCCCGCGTAGATGGGACGCGTGAACGTGTCAGCGCTTTCCACCGACAGGATGTCGCTGACCTGCATCACATCAAGCAAGGCCGCCACGCGCGGCGCGATGTTCTTGCCATTCGAAGTGGAAGGCGCCACGAACGCGTCATAGCCGCGCATCAGGTCCGCGACGGCCGGCGCGACATTCTCGGGCAAAGCGTGTTTGAACGCCGCATCGTCGAACGTTACGACTTTGGCGACACCCGCGACCTTCGCAGCAGCCTCGGCCACGCCGCCGATGCCCGCACCGGCAACCAGCAGATGGACCTCACCAAGTTTGGCAGCGGCGGTGACGGCCGATAGCGTCGCATCCTTGACCGACGCATTGTCATGTTCAACCCAGACGAGCGTATTCATAACTTATTCTCCGAGAAATCCGCCCCCGCTTCATCTCTGTGCGCACAGGATGAAGCGGGGTGCGCCGTCACTTGCATGGGAGAGGTTCGGCAAGTTCGGCGCGTTTGAAAGTTTATCAAATCGCCATTTCCTTGAGCCTGGCGACCAATTCATCGACGTCGGCCACCTTGATGCCCGCCGAGCGCTTGGGGGGTTCGGTCACCTTGAGCGTCTTGAGGCGCGAGGCGATCTCAACACCGAGATCGGCCGGCGTCTTCGTCGCCAGCGGCTTGGATTTGGCCTTCATGATATTGGGCAGGCTCGCATAGCGCGGTTCGTTGAGACGCAGATCGGTCGTCACGATCGCCGGCAGTTTGAGGCTTACGGTCTCCAGACCGCCATCCACCTCACGGGTCACCGCGACAGTCTCGCCCGATACTTCGACCTTGCTGGCGAATGTGCCCTGCCCCCAACCGAGAAGGGCTGCCAGCATCTGGCCGGTCTGATTGGCATCATCGTCGATGGCCTGCTTGCCGAGGATCACCAGGCCCGGAGCCTCCTCGGTGGCGATGGCCTTCAGGATCTTGGCGACGGCGAGCGGCTCGACCTCATCGTCAGTCTGGACGAGGATCGCGCGGTCGGCCCCCATGGCGAGCGCGGTGCGCAGCGTTTCCTGCGCCTTGGCGACGCCGATCGACACCACCACGATTTCGGTCGCGACTCCCTTTTCCTTGAGGCGGATAGCCTCTTCGACGGCGATCTCGTCGAACGGGTTCATCGACATCTTCACGTTCGCCAAATCGACGCCCGTCCCATCCGCCTTCACGCGCGGTTTCACATTATAATCGATAACCCGCTTGACGGGCACAAGCACCTTCATGGATCAATCCTACTCTGATTGTAATGCCGCCTGATATTCGGCAATGAGTCTCTCACAGATGGATCGGGCCGGTTGGACGGCAGTGGTAGCGCCGACACCGTGGCCTGCCGACCAGATCGTCTTCCAGGCCTTGGCCTCCTCCGAAACCGAAAGCGCGCCATGTGGCTCAGGGAGAGTCGCGGCTTCCAGCGAGGGCCGGAGAAAATTGGCCCCGACGCCGGTGACCCGGTCCGTATAGACGATATCCGCTGGTCCGGCCCCGATCACCATGTCTTTCTGTGCCGGCGAGGCGAGACTCTCTTCCGACGCGATGAAGTGGGATCCGATATAGGCAAGATCGGCCCCCATCATCTGCGCGGCCGCGATCTGGTGGCCGCGCGTGATGGCGCCGGAAAGCGCCAGCGGCCCCTGGAAGAAGCGCCGTATCTCGTCAACCAGTGCGAACGGGCTCATCGTGCCGGCATGTCCCCCCGCGCCGGCAGCGACCGCGATCAGACCGTCGACGCCAGCTTCGAGCGCCTTTTCCGCATGACGCACGTTCGTCACGTCGTGAAAGACCAGCCCGCCATAGCCCTGAACCACCTGGACAAGATCCGCGACGGCGCCGAGCGAGGTGATGACCAATGGCACATGGTGCCGAACGATCAGTTCCAGATCGGCGTCGAGCCTCGGATTGCTCTTATGGACGATGAGGTTGACGCCGAAGGGCGCCGCTCCCGGCATGGGAGCCAGCCGCTCCTCGATTTCATCCAGCCATTCACCGAAACCTTGACTGGTGCGCTGGTTGAGCGCCGGGAAAGTACCAAGCAGTCCCGCCTCGCAGCAACTGACGACAAGGTCCGGTCCCGACACAAGGAACATCGGCGCAACGATGGCTGGAATGGCCAGCCGCTTTTCGAGGCTTGCCGGAAGCGTCAAAACACGTCGTCTTCCAGCGCCATCAGCGACTTCTTGCCCGCCTTGATCGCCAGGAAGCTGGCGGTCGCCTGAGGCAGGATACGCTCGAAGAAGAACGTCGCCGTCTTGATCTTGGCATCGTAGAAGCGCTTGTCCTCGCTGCCGAAGAAGAGCTGCAAGCCTGCGATCTTGGTCGCCTTGGCAAAGCAATAGCCCATGGCCACCAGGCCCATCAGACGCAGATAGTCCGCCGACGCCGCGCCCGCCTCTTCGGGATCCTTGAGCGCCCGCTGCGCGACCGTGGCCGTCGAAAGCTGCAGCGCCCCGAACGCCTTGGCGAGCGCCTCGATCATCGGCTTCATCGGTCCGTCGACGTTGTTTTCCTCGATGAAGGCCGACACCGGGTGGAAGAAGCTGCGCAGATAGCGGCCCATATGGGCGCCGAGCTTGCGGCCGACGAGATCGAGCGCCTGAACGCCGTTCGTCCCCTCATAGATCATGGTGATCCGGGCATCGCGGGCATATTGCTCGACGCCGCTTTCGCGGATGTAGCCGTGGCCACCATAGCATTGGACCGCAAGGTTCGCGCTGTCGAACGCAAGGTCGGTGAAGAGCGCTTTGACGACGGGGGTCATGAGCGCAATGAAGTCACTCGCACGCTGGCGCACTTCGGGTTCGGGAGAATGTTTTTCCGCGTCCAGGGCGCGCGAGACCCAGGCCGAGAGCGCCCGGCATCCCTCATTATAAGCCCGCATCGTCATCAACATGCGGCGAACATCGGGGTGAACGATGATCGGATCGGCTGCCTGATCGGGATATTTGGGTCCCGAGAGCGCCCGACCCTGAATACGATCTTTCGCATACCAGGCCGCCGCCTGATACGCCGCCTCGCCCACACCCAGGCCCTGGATGCCGACGGAGACACGCTCCGTGTTCATCATCGTGAACATGGCGGCCATGCCCTTGCCAGGCTCACCGACGATCCAGCCGATCGAATCATCGAAGTTCATCTGGCACGTCGCCGACGCCTTGAGACCCATCTTGTGCTCGATCGCGGCGCAGGCGACGCCGTTCGATTGACCGGGAGTACCGTCCTCCCTGGGCAGATATTTGGGGACGAGAAACAAGCTGATGCCCTTCACGCCCTTGGGGGCGTCGGGCAGGCGGGCGAGCACGAGATGGATGATATTCTCGGTCAGGTCATGCTCACCGGCGGAGATGAAGATCTTGGAGCCGGTGACCTTGTAGCTGCCATCGCCCTGCGGGACCGCGCGGCTGCGCAGGAGCCCGAGATCGGTACCGCAATGAGGCTCGGTCAGGCACATCGTGCCGGACCACTGGCCGCTCACCATCTTGGGCAGGTAGGCCTGCTTGAGCGCGTCACTGCCATGGCCCTCGATCGCAGTGGTGGCACCATGGGTGAGGCCCGGGTAGAGGCCGAAGGAGAGGTTGGACGAGCAGATCATCTCCTCGACCAGCTTGTTGACCGCTTCCGGCAGCCCCTGCCCACCCCATTCCGGATCGGATGCGAGCGCGGTCCAGCCACCTTCGGCGAACTGCTTATAGGCTTCGGGGAACCCCGCCGGCGTCCGCACGACGCCGTTTTCCAGATGACACCCCTCCTCGTCGCCCGACCGGTTGATCGGCAACAGGACGTCGCGACAGAAGCGCGCCGCCTCCTCGAGGATCGCATCGGTGAGATCCGGTGTGAACTCCGACAGTGCGGGAATATCCCCGAAGCCGTCATCGGCATGGAGTTCGTTGAGCACGAAGCGCATGTCGCGCAACGGGGCGTCATAGACTTGCATATTTATATCTCCTGACCGGTCGGCCATCCGGCCGCCGGCCGCCAATCAGTTACGCAGCGGCTTGCCGGTGACGAGCATCTGCTCGACGCGCGCCTGGGTCCGCGGGTCGCGCACCAGTTGCATGAAGGCCTTGCGCTCGAGCGCCAGCAGATCCTCTTCGGTCACGATGTCGATGAGATCCTTCTCGCCGCCCGTCAGGACGTCGGCGAGCGCGCCGGATACGACACCATCATAAGATGTGGCGAGGCCACGGGCCTGGAAGCCTTCGACAGCCATCGAAAGAGCGGACTTGCCTCCCGCGCCAGGCAAGCGGAATTCCGGAGCCACAGGCGGTTTGTAACCGTCGGCCAGTTCCAGTGCCTTCGCCTTGGCGTCCGCCAGCAGACGGTCCCGGTTCATCGTAATGCCGTCCGAGGGACGCAGGAAGCCATGCTCCTTCGCCTCGGCGGCCGACTTTGCCACAGTGGCTGTCGATACCGTCTCGAAGACCTTGGCTACGGCCGGCATCGGCCCCTTGGGCATGCCGGGACTGGAGCGCCAGCGATCGATCATTTCACCGCATCCGCCCCAGCCAGGGATCAGACCCACGCCGCACTCGACCAGACCCACATAGCTTTCGGCATGGGCCTGCACGGCATCACTGTTGAGCAGGATCTCGCAACCGCCGCCCAATGCCATGCCGGCCGGAGCGCTCACGACCGGGAACAGCGCATATTTGAGCGCCTTGTAGGCCTGCTGCCCGCCCGCGACGAGCTTTTCGATCTCGCCCCATGCCGCGATGTTCAGTGCGAACAGAGCAAGACCGAGATTGGCGCCGGCGGAGAAATTGCTGCCCTCATTATAGACGACGAGCGCCTTGAACTTGTCCTGCACGACCGGGATCGCCTGACCGATCAGCTTCATCACATCGCCGTCGAGCGCGTTCATCTTGCCGGTGAACTCAAGGCAGGCAACGCCGTCGCCGACATCCCAGAGTGCCGCCGAACCATTTTTGAGGATCGGCTGGCTATGGAGCTTGATGTCTTCCAGCAGCAGCACGCCCTCGGGCCGCACGACATCATGATAGTCGCCGGCGGCATCGAGATATTGCCGACGGCCGTCCTGCACCCGGTAGAAAGGCCGATCTCCGGCTACCTTGAGGATCGCGGGAACATCCCGCCCCTCGGCGGCCAGCCGTTCGGCGAGCTTGCCCGGCCCGAGGCGATCGATCAGTTCGAACGGCCCGAACTTCCAGTTGTAGCCGAGCTTCATCGCGTCATCGATGCCGACGATGTTGTCCGCAGCTTCACCGACCAGACTCGCGGCATAGGAAAGAACCTTGCCGAGAATTTCCCAGGCATAGGCCCCGACCTTGCCGGGCGCAGCAACCAATGCTGCCAGGTCCTTCTCGGCCCGGCCCGGCAAGGAAGCCGGCTTCACCGATACGCGATATTCGCCGGTCGCGAGATCGAGCGCTTTCTTGGTCTTCGTCGCCTTGTCGAACGCGTAGAAACCGCCCTTGCCCTTCCGCCCGGTAAAGCCTTCCGCGATCATCCTGTCGACGAGCGGCATCGGCCTCACCGTGTCGAAATAGGCGTCACCTGCCGGCAGCGTCGAGGACAGGCTCTTCGTGAGCAGCGGCATGAGGTCGACGCCAACGAGATCGACAAGGCCGAAAATGCCGGTCTTGGGCACGCCCATCGGCTTTCCGCCGATCTGGTCGGCTTCCTCCACCGTCAGCCCCTGGTCCATCGCGGCATTGATCGCGACGGCCAGCCAGTAGGTACCGATGCGATTGGCGATGAAGCCCGGCGTGTCCCGCGCCGGCACGATGCGCTTGCCGAGCTTTCGATCGACGAAATCCGAGACGCGCCTCGCCACAGCCGTATCAGTGTCGGGGCCGGTCACGATTTCGATGAGCCGCATGTAGCGCGGCGGATTGAAGAAATGGGTGATCAGGAAGTCCTGTTTGAACTGATCGTCCCGCCCCTCGACCAGATGGCCAAGCGGAATCGTCGAGGTATTGGACGATACCGCCGTGCCCGGACGCTTGAGCTGCTCGAGCTTGGCGTAGAGCGCCTGCTTGATGTCGAGCCGTTCGACGATCGCCTCGACGATCCAGTCGCATTCGGCCACCCGCTCGAGATGGTCGTCGATATTGCCCGTTTCAACGAGCTTCGCCGCAGCCTTCGACATGAAGGGCGCCGGATCGGTCTTCAGCATCTTCGCGACCGCACCCTTCGCCACGGCGTCACGATCGCCGCCCTCCTTGGGCACGATATCGAGCAGCAGCACCGGCACGCCGGCATTGGCGACCTGCGCTGCGATGCCGGCGCCCATGACGCCTGCGCCGATCACGCAGACCTTTTTGATGGTTTCCGGCGGGGCGCCGACTGGCTTGATGGCCTGCTCGCTCATTCCGCCGCCTCCAGCACGGTGGCGATGCCCTGACCGCCGCCGATGCACTGGGTGGCAAGCGCATAGCTGCCGCCTTCGCGCTTCAGCAGAGCCGCGGCCTTGCCCACGATCCGCGCACCGGTCGCCCCCAGAGGGTGGCCTATCGCGATGGCGCCGCCGTCCAGATTGACCTTCGACTGGTCAAGCCCCAGGTCGCTGATGCAGGCCAGTGACTGGCTCGCAAAGGCTTCGTTGAGCTCGACAACGTCAAGCTGGTCCACACTGAGCCCCGCCCGCTGCAGCGCCTTGCGCGAGGCCTCGACCGGTCCGATGCCCATGATCTCCGGCTGGCAGCCAGAGACAGCAACCGACTTGATGCGGGCAAGGATCGGCAGTCCATGCGCGCGCGCATAATCCTCGCTCGTGACCAGGATTGCGCTTGCGCCATCGGTCAGCGGCGAGGACGTTCCCGCCGTTACCGTGCCGTCCTGGCTGAAGGCCGGCTTCAGCCCGGCGAGGGTTTCCGTCGTCGTGCCGGCACGTGGCGTGCCATCCTTGTCGACCACGCCCGCCTTGGTCGTGATCGGCACGATCTCGGCCTCGAGCTTGCCGGCCGCGATAGCCGCGGCCGCCTTGTCCTGACTGGCGACCGCAAAGGCTTCCTGCTGGGCACGGGTGATCTGATATTTGGTCGCGACATTCTCCGCCGTGTCGCCCATGCCCATATAGGCGGCGCTCTTCTTCGCGAGCTCGGGGTTCGGCAGCGGATTGAACCCCATCATCGGCACGCGGCTCATCGACTCCACGCCCGCGCAGATGAAGGCCTCGCCGGCGCCAAGCTGAATCTGGCCCGCAGCGATGTGGACCGAGCTCATCGACGATCCGCAGAAGCGATTAACGGTCATGCCGCCGACAGAGAGCGGCAGGTCGGCAAGAAGACCGATAAGGCGCGCGATGTTGAAGCCCTGCTCGCCTTCAGGAAAAGCGCAGCCCAGCACGATATCCTCGATATCTTCGGCCTTCACGCCGGTCTGCTGAATCAGTCCGCGAATGACCTGAGCGGCCAGATCGTCAGGGCGGACGCGCGCCAGCGCGCCCTTGCCTGCCAGGTGAAAGGGGGACCGGGCATAGCCCGCAACAACCACATTACGCATCGATGATAGCCTCTCCAGGGAATCGGACATCTGATTACCTAATGGTGCGTGAAATGACGTTTACGTCAACTAAAATCTTTGGCACTCTTCTCACGCCGTCGAGGGAATCGTCATGCACCGGTTCCCGGGAGGCTTGATATCGGAGGTCTTGGCCGAGGAACGTACGGATGCTCGCCAGTGAAAAACCGCGCACTCTCATCCCGGCGATGATGCTCGCGCCCGTCTTATCGACGGCTGCGCCTCTCCCCAAGCGCCACTGCACCTGTTTTCGAAGGCGCACACATGCGATTTTCTGAGCATCCCCTCCGGCGTCAGATCGTCGGCGAAATGCATCTGCGCCGTTTTCCTGCACTCGAATTGCCCGCCATGGCATTTCAGACGGTTCGCCTGGTCGATGAGAATGACCGGGAGAAGGAATGGCTGATCCTGGAGCAGCGATGTGCCTCTGGACTCGATCGCAACCTGCGCCACCTGGAAACGGAGTGGTCCGCCAACGGGCGGCTGGCCTGGGAAAGGCACAGTGAAGCGGTCACCACGACGCTAACGTCAACCTCGGTCAGCGCGGACGCGCAGTTCTGGTCTGCTCCCAACGTCGGCCCCTTCAGTGATACCTTGCAGTGGATGGAAACGCTGCCGGGCCTGGTCATCCGCGCAACCCACATCGTCGTTGTGGCGAACGATAGCTACGCCGAGCCGGTTGTCGATCGGGCCGACTTCCATCCGGGCCATCTCGTCTCCTGCATCATCGGGGATAGCGTCCGGATCTGGAGCGACTTTCGCATTCACGCCGGCGGCTACGGGCGCCTGGTCGTTGCCGCGAACGGGGCGGCTGACGGCGAAGTGTCGCGTTCCATCCAGCGCATTCAGGAACTGGGCAATTATCGCAATCTTTCCTTTCTTGAAGGCACGCACAGATCAATAGCTTGACGGCGTCACACACGAACACGCCCGAACCCTGACGACGGGGCCAGCAGCGCCTGACCCCTCCAATTCGCACACAACCTAATAGGCATTTTGATGACGCATTGAGCTATTGACTTACCTATACGTCATCTAGATGGTTATGGGACGCTGATTTGCCGCATATTGGCTCCAGACGTGAAACAGACGGTCGCCTGAAGGCGCGCGGAGAGGAACAATGTCGATCATTCTGACACTACTGGCTTCGAGCACTGCATTGCCCGCCGACACCGTTGTCGGTCGCTGGCAAACCGAGAGCCGTCATGGCGTCGTGGAAATCACCCGCTGCGGGCAATCGATCTGCGGTGCCTTGATCAGTTCCGACGGGATCAAAGCCAACCCCGAACTACGTGACGAAAAGAACAAGACCGCTGCGTTGCGCGGTCGTCCGCTTCGTGGATTGCAGATTCTGCAGGGTTTTACGTGGAAGTCGGGCAGTTGGTCGGGTGGTTCCATCTACAACGCTGAGGATGGCGGTACATACAGCGCAACGGTCACGTTAGCCGATCGGGATCATTTGCGCCTCAAGGGCTGCATCGTCTGGCCCCTGTGCAAGACGCAGACATGGACGCGCCTCCGATAAGCACGAGGAATTTGACAATCACGAAAGGGGAGATGGGCGTGGCAGGCAAAAATTGGAAAGTTGGGATCGCAACATCGGCCGTGGCGGCTGGATTGCTCGCGCCGCAAGCCGCGAGCGCGCAGGCCTTTTACCTTCAGGAACAATCGTCCAGAGGTGCCGGACGAGCCTTTTCGGGCGAGGTCGCCGACCAGGGCGTACAGTCCCTCTGGTGGAATCCGGCTGCGATCGCAGGCATGGAAGGAGTCGATGCCCACCAGGCCGTAAACGTAATCCTTCCCAAAGGGTCGGTTGACAATGTCAACACGCTCATTGTCCGTCCCGGGCAGTCGGCTGCGGCTGTAGGCGGGAGCCAACGCTCTCGTGATCCGATCAATAATGGCGTACTACCCTCCGGCGCGATAGCCGTCGGCCTGACATCACGGCTCGCTTTGGGGCTGACCGTCGCCTCCCCTTATAGCTTCACAACCAATTATGATGCCGACAGCTGGGCACGGTATAGCGCCGACAAGACCAAGCTGCGAACATACGACATCCAGCCATCGATCGCCTACCTCGTTACGCCAAATCTCAGCATCGGCGCCGCGCTTAATATCGAATATGCCGACGCATCATTGTCCAACTATCTGCCGAACCTATCGCCTCTTCTCGCCGACGGCCACCAGGAGCTGAAAGGCAATGGTTGGGATCTTGGCTGGTCGGCCGGGCTGCAATATCGCGCCGGCCCCATGCAACTGGGCGCCAGCTACAAGTCGAGCGTGAAGCATAATCTCGACGGTTCGGTGACGACGACCGGTCTTCTTGGTCCGCTCGCCGGGCAAAACAGCGTAGTGAATGCAAACGCCACGTTCGAGACCCCCTGGCAGGCGATCTTCGGAGCGCGCGTGGCGGTGTCGCCCAAGGTCACCCTCAACGGTCAGGTGACCCGCATGGGTTGGTCGAAATTCGACGCTATCCGGCTCGGCGCGCCGCTCAACGTTTCAATCCCGGAAAATTACCGGGACACTTGGAGCTTCGCAGGCGGCATCGATTACGCGGTCACACCAGCCTGGACCGTTCGTGCCGGCGTTCAACACGCCCAGACCCCGACGCGCAACGGCAATCGGGACGCTCGAGTGCCTGACAGCAACCGTTGGAATTTCGCTGCCGGCACAAGCTATGCCGTGTCTTCCCGGTTCACGCTCGATGCGGGCGCAGCGTATATTACGTTCAAGGATACGACTATTGATCGCACGACAGCGGCCTATGCCGGCACGGCCGTGCAGACGCCGATCCTGATGGACGGCAAGCTCGAGGACGCGCACGCCGTCGTGCTGTCGCTCGGCGGACGTTTCCACTTCTGATGCTGGAGATCGCCATGCCCCAGCCCGCCATCAGCGCCTTCCCGTCGATACCGGAACCGGCAATTCCGCCACGGCTCCTGACCGACCTCCTCGACAATGCGTTGAACCTTTATCCCGAACGCGTCGCCATCGACTTTCTCGGGCGAACCTGGACTTATGCGCAGGTGGGGCAACTCGTTCGCCGTGCAGCACGTGGATTGCAGGATCAGGGGCTGCGCAAGGGCGATCGGTTCGGCCTGTGCCTGCCGAACTGCCCCTATTTCGCGATATTGTACTTCGCGGCGCTGCGCGTGGGTGCGATCGTGGTCAACTTCAACCCGCTCTACACGGAGCGCGAACTGGAGCATCAGATCCGGGACTCGGGAACGCGCATGATGGCGGTACCGGACGTCCGGATAATCCACGAGAAAGTGCAAGCCGTCGCGCCACGTGCCGGGCTGGACAAGATCGTGTTGTGCGGCATGAGGGATATGCTGCCCTGGCTGCAAGGCCTGGGCTTTGCGCTATTCAAGCGAAAAGACCACGCGCGGATACTCGACGAAGGCCTTCATGTCCGGCTCAAGGCGCTTCTCGCCCATGATGCCGAACCTGACGCGGTAGAACGTCACCCTGATGATGTCGCGGTCCTTCAATATACCGGAGGCACAACCGGCGTGCCCAAGGGCGCAATGCTGACCCACGCCAACCTCACGGCGAACAGCGCCCAGATGGTGGTGCATGTGGGAGGACTTCGCCCGCAGCAGGAGAGAACTCTCGGCGTCCTGCCCATGTTTCACGTCTTCGCACTCACGACGGTGCTCAACTTCTCAGTCGAAATCGGCGCCGAAATCGTCCTGCTGCCACGGTTTGAGATGAAGCAGGTTCTCAACACGATGAAGCGCAAGCCGCCGACACAGTTCTTCGGCGTGCCTACGATCTATGTTGCCCTGAACGCGCTTCCGGACGACGAGATACCCGATCTCTCGGCCGTGCGCGCCTGTATATCCGGCGGCGCACCGCTCCCGCTCGAGGTACGCGAGGAGTTCGAGGCACGCACGCGTGCCAGGGTCGTGGAAGGATATGGGCTCTCCGAAACCGCCCCGATCATCGCCTGCAACCCGTTGTTTGGGACGGTGAAGGACAATAGCTGCGGCCCAAGTTTCCCCGGCACCATCATCGAGATCCGAGATCCGGAGAATCCCTCGCGGGTTCTTCCCCAGGGAGAACGCGGAGAAGTGTGCGCCCGCGGCCCTCAGGTGATGAAGGGCTATTGGCAGCGCCCTGCAGAAACCAGTGCTGTCTTCGTCGATGGCGCGCTACGAACCGGCGATATCGGCTATTTTGATGAGGATGGCTATCTCTTCCTCGTCGACCGCATCAAGGACATCATCTTCTGTGGCGGATATAATGTATATCCCCGGATCATCGAGGATGCGGCCTACCAGCACCCGGCGGTAAAGGAGGCGATCGCAATCGCGATTCCTGACGCCTACAGAGGTCAATCTCCCAAGTTGTTCATCGCGCTGCACGAGGGATCGAACCTGACCGTCGATGAACTCAAGGTCTTTTTGCAGGATCGCCTCAGCAAGATCGAGATGCCCAAGGCCTTCGCATTCCGGGACAGCCTGCCCAAGACGTTGATCGGCAAACTTTCGAAGAAGGATTTGATCGAGGAGGAGAACAAAAAGCTCGCCTGAGCCTCTATCCCCTGTCAAGCTACGAGGCTTATGCGCTTGAGTGGTAGGGTAGCCGTGATTGGAGGACAGGGAGTGGATGGCATGGGGAACTCGCTCCACCTCGCCGAGGACGATGAAACGCTTAAGGACGCGGATCGCGACAACCCCACGCACAAGGGGAGAACCCGCGCAAAGGATGCGGATTTACAAGTGTACGGCATCCAGGATGTCGCTCAGGAACTCGGACTGACACTTCGCACGCTACGCTTCTACGAAAAGGAGGGGCTTATCGCCCCTCAACGGGTAGGCAGTACCCGGGCATATTCCAGGCGTGAGATCGGACGCATACAGCTGATTTTGCGCGGCAAACGCCTTGGCTTCTCCATCAAGGAAATCAAGGAGTTTCTCGATCTCTACGATGCCGATCCCGAGCATAAGGAGCAAATGGAGCGATTGATTGCCCGCATCCGGGAAAGGTTGGTCGACTTGAAGACGCAGCGCTCTGCGCTCGACCTGACAATCGACGAGCTTACAACCATCGAAGTGGAAGCGATGGCAAAGTTGCAGCGATAATTTGGTCATCCCATTCTCTAACCGAGCGGTAACGCTTGATCGCGGCGCCCCCGATCCAATCAAGCCGTCAAGCGACGAGCGCCGCGCCGATCGCTAAGGCCGCCCCAGAACCGCGCCATGATCATCCAGGCGATGCCCGACGCGGTCATCGCCCCGCCGACCTGCCATGGCTCGAGGCCAAGCGCGCGCGCGATGGGGCCCGCGAGCGCCACGAACGACATCATCGCCATCGAGCAGACGAAGGTCTCGAACATCAGTGGCTTCATGCTGAAAGCGCCTGATGCTTCCTCCCCCACTTGTTCGTCGCCTGTCGCTGTCGCAGCTTCGGTCATGCTGCTTCGTCCCGTGATGCGACCGGCGAACGGCCACCATTCCAGAGCAGCGCCGTCGAGACGGCATAGACAACGAGCCAGCCGAGGTTGAACGCGGCGCCGTCAAGCCAGGTGTGCGCCGGCTCGGGCAGGATGCGCGCGATCAGCATGCCGATCGCGACCAGCGAGACGGGATTGGCCAGCGCTGCGAACCAGCGTGGCCAGGCGGTGCGGCCCAGCGCGATGACGATCCCGAGGAGCAGCAGCGCCAGGCCCAGCGTCACGATCGGCATCAACCAGGCGATGAGCAGGACAGGCTCCAAGCCGATTGCCCGCAATGTGGACAATCGCTCGAGAATTTCCGCGAAGGCACGTCGTCCCGGTCTACCGGGTGGTTGGCGGATCCAGGCAAGAATGCTGATGCGGCCTGCATTGTGCTGCAGCAGCAGCGAGTCCAGCAGGCCGCATTGCACTGAAGTCAGACTTCCCGTCAGCAGGTTGCCCACGTTCCGCTCGGCATCTAACAGAGCTTTGCTCACCATGCGTTTCAGGGACGTGATACCGGGCACGATTATCTGCCGGCGGCGGAATTCTTCCATCAGGATCCGCGCGAGATCGATTCCACCGGTCATGGTCAGTGCGATCGGCAAGAGCCAAGCCTGCAGTTCTGCATGGATCGGACGGCTCAATTGCCGGAAACCGAATACCTCGCGCAGCGTATCGAGTTGCTCATACCGGGTGGGACCACGCGTGGCATAATCGGCAAGCGCGTCCGGCTCGACGCCGAGCTGATCCCCGACGAACCTGAGAGGAGCATCAGGGATGAATTCGCCGGGTTTCAGCAATCGGCCAGGATATCGCAAGGCGCAGAGCTGCAGCGCAAAACCGAGGCGGTTGTGGGGACGCCTCCGGCTCGTGAAGACGCGCAGATCTGCGGAACTGAGCGTCCAGTATCGCACCAGATCTGGCTCGCTCTCCGGCAAGGCGAACAACTCGGCGTGTTGCGCCTCGGTCAGAACAGAGCGGCGGGGCATCGGGTCAGGCCTTGACCGGTCCCGTCCAGCCAATGCGATCGAGCGTGCCGATGAGGGTCGATCGCGGCAATGATCGGCACACCGACGCCTTGCTTGCGCCGGCATCGAGGGCTGCCGTGATCTGCTCGATCGTTTCCGCGTCAATGCTGGGCGGCCGGCCCCCGCGCCGGCCCCGTCGTCGAGCTGCGACCAAGCCTGCCATCACCCGCTCACGCGTGAGCGCGCGTTCATATTGGGCGAGCGCGCCGAAGAGCGAAAACAGCAATTCACCATGGGGCGTGCTTGTGTCCATCTGCTCCGTTAGCGATCGGAAGGCCACACCTCGATTTTTCAGATCGGTTATGATCGCCAGAAGATTGGTCAATGATCGCCCGAGACGGTCGAGTTTCCAAACGACCAAGGTGTCGCCGGCCTTCAGGAATTCGAGGCAAGTGACCTGCCCCCCGGCGGTCCCTCGATCATAACGAGAGTCTTGCGGTTGAATATTCCGGTATGCTCGCCTGCACAAGCGCGCCGGGCGTGATGCTATCGTCCTGCACGAACGTCCGACGCGCTTGTGCAGGCGTTCGATTTCCCAACGATGAGTGGGGGCGAACATGGTTGTAGTCGTAGCGCCAGATGGCCAGCTTCCGGCGGGCGTCAGCCAAGCTGTCGAACAGCTCCTCGTTGAGCAGCTCATCGCGCAATGAGCCGTTGAAGCTCTCGATGAAGCCGTTCTGCTGGGGCTTACCGGGATCGATGTAATGCCACTCGACCTTGTTCTGGCTGGCCCATTGCAGGATCGCCCGGCTCGTAAATTCAGTGCCATTGTCACTGACAATGCAAGCAGGTTTCCCGTGCAGGCGAACCAGCGCATCCAGTTCGCGCGCCACCCGAGCTCCCGAGATGCTGGTGTCCGCGGCCAAGCACAGGTTCTCCCAGCAGCAATCATCGTTGATCGCCAGAATCCTGAACTTGCGCGACGCACCAAACGTATCGGCGACAAAGTCCATCGACCAGCGGTCACCAGGACGAAGTGCTCCCGGCACCGGCGTCCGGCTGCCTCGGGCGCGCTTGCGGCCGCGTCGTCGGCGTATAGACAAGCCTTCTTCCCGATATAGCCGGTAGAGCTTCTTGTGGTTCATGCTCATGCCCTTGCGCTCCAGCATGACGCCGATCCGGCGATAGCCGAACCGACGGCGCTGCCCAGCGATCTCCCGCATGGCTTCGCGGATCGCTCCGTGGTCCGGCGGGCGTTCGCGCCTGACCGTCTTGGGATCGACGCCAATCAGCACGCAGGCCCGACGCTGTGAGACCTGGTAGTCCCGCATCACGCCGAGCGCCACGTCGCGCCGCTGGCCCGGCGTCGTCAGCCTTTTCCCAGCAGGTCCTTCAGGATCGCGTTGTCCAGCATGCTGTCGGCCAGGAGCCGCTTCAGCTTGCCGTTTTCGTCCTCCAACTGCCGCAACCGGTGGGCGTCCGATACCTCCATGCCACCGTACTTCGCCTTAAGCTTGTAAAAGGTCGCCGTGCTCAGGCCGTGCTTGCGGCAAACCTCCACCGTCGGAAGTCCGGCCTCCTGTTCCTTGATCATCCCGATGATCTGCGCCTCGGTAAAACGGCTCTTCCTCATGCGTCTGCTCCTTCTCGTGGGCAGACTCTACATCAGAATGAGGGATCCTTCGGGGGGCAGGTCACAAGCCTTCAGGCCGGGACGATCATCCCGGGCGCCCGATGCCTTGTCGGAATAGAGATGGCGCTCATCGACACCTGCGGCGAGGAGGGCATCGCGTTGAAGGTCAACCGACTGACGGTCATCGACCGATGAGACACGCATGTACCCGATGAGCATGTGCGACAAACCCTGAAATTGATGTTGTCGCGCACTAGATCAAAGCGACAGGGTTTGTCGTGCAAAATCAACCATGGTTGTCGAGGCGTAGCCTGGTTGCGATGCTACCCTGTCGGAAAACATGTGATTTTCGATAGAGCGACAAGCTACCGGTCAGCCATCGATCAGGGGTAGCCCGTCACAAGTTATGGGTTTCGCTTGAAGACGGACATGACAATCGCTTAGGATGCAGTCCATCGTAAATTCGGCGAGAGTCAGCACCATGAATACGATCAAAATGTTAGTGAGTGCGACTCTGTTAGTGCCTTCTACTTCTGCAATTAGCGCTGTTGATCCTAGCCCTGTTGAAAGCGTCATAGATAGACTCGATCTGACGAGTTTCCCCAATTCTATTGGGCCTCGGCGCGTGGCAGAAAAGAAAACCTTCTCCGAATATGGATTCATCGTAATTAAAAAGACCGCGAGCGGCGCATATTTGGAGTTAGATTCGCATCGCTGGGAAATGTCTTTTAATGTGTTGTCAGCGAAAGATGGCCGGATGACGGTTTGCTTCGGTGATCGTGCGCTAGGGGGCGGAACCTACAATGCTCTGTCCGCTCTTTCTCTGTCGAAAACGACAGATGGCATGTGGATTGCTAAGCAACTAAAGGGCGGTTTGCCGAACTGTCGCAACAAGCCAGAGGTATGATTTAGCATACCAACGCATGACTGCTAATTGGCGTGCGCCTAAGCTAAACATATGGAGTAAATTGTAGATTCGGCCTGACGGAAAGCTTATTAACCACAAACAGACGATAGCCGCCGCCTACCGTGTGTTTTCCGACAAGGCGAGGCCTGGCAGGCGGCGCTAGGCTTTGGCCGTTAGAAAACGGCCGCCTTGGGTTGGTTTATAAAGTGAATGTTGGACGGGCGAGTACGCTAGCCAACAGGCGTTCTTTCGGGCTCAAATCTTAACGCAATTTTCAATGCAGATGGCGCACTATTCCCGCCGCCATGACTTTAGGCAGTTGGGATGAAGAAAAATTATGCTGGCGATCTCAATCGCCGAGACCGACGAAGCGTAAACGATCCAAGCGATTTTTCCTTGGCTCATTGCCGCAATCGTGTCCGCCGCTCGTCCCAATTATTCATATTGCCCATCACCGTGGCGGAACCATGATAATCAATCCTTTCAGACAGATCGCCCAAAGTTCGGAAGCTGTTCTGCTGGAGCAGTTTGCCAGTCTGCGAACGCAGATTCCGCTAATGTATGCGCTTATGACAGTGAATGCCGCATTCTTGGCATTCGCCACATATGGCGACGTCCCCAATAGTCACAGCATCGGCGGCGCAGTCGTGCTCTGCCTAATCGTTGCCATTCGTGCGATCGTGTGGATTGCCCGCCCGGCAACCGCTGTTAGCGCAGCGAAGATCAGAGGTGGCCGGGTTGGTCTGAACAGGGATCGGCATGGGATAAGTGGATCGTCTGCCGGTTTCGTGATCGAACTGCCGATATGGGGCGTCAAGGAGGGAGGGCGTAGCCCGACCGGAGTGACGCCCCATATCGGCGGCCAATTTCATGCTGCCATCGCCACCGGCAGATTGTCAAAATATGTCTGGTCCGGGGTCCTGGCGCCGAGGCTCGAATGCGGCCTCTTCGCGTTGTAAAAGTTCAGATAACGACCGATCGATGCCCGGGCTTCGCTGACTGCGGCGTAGGCGTGGAGGTAAACCTCCTCATATTTCACCGAGCGCCACAGGCGTTCGACCACCACATTGTCGCGCCAAGCGCCCCGACCGTCCATGCTGATGGCGATTTCCTCGCGCAGCAGCACGCTGGTGAAGGCGAGCGAAGTGAGAGGTGGCCGGGTTGGTCTGAACAGGGATCGGCATGGGATAAGTGGATCGTCTGCCGGTTTCGTGATCGAACTGCCGATATGGGGCGTCAAGGAGGGAGGGCGTAGCCCGACCGGAGTGACGCCCC
>NZ_NOIW01000090.1:0-21467 GCF_002708645.1 Sphingobium sp. IP1 | reverse complement strand
TGTCATCCTGTCGGGCGGTTGGGCGGGGGAGCGGGCTGGTACCGGCTTTCTCAAACAGCCAGATTATCAGATCATTATCAGATCTTGAGCCCCGCGCGCAGCATCAGCGCGCCGATGATCAGCAGATAGACGCCGAAAATCTTCTTCAGCGGCCCGGCGGGCAGGCTATGGGCGGCGGCCACGCCCAGCGGCGCGGTCAGCATCGACATCGATGCGATCGCTATCGTCGCGGGGATGTTGATATAACCCAGCGAACCCCAGGGCAGGCCGCCTTCGCGGAAGCCGATGATGGCAAAGCCGATGGTGGTCGGGATGGCGATCAGCGTGCCGATGCCCGATGCGGTGGCGATGGCGCGGTGGATGGTGCGGCCGCACAGCGTCATCGTCATGATGGCAATGGTGCCGCCGCCGATGCCCAGCAGCGAGGAAAAGGTGCCCAACCCGCCTGCAATGCCGATGCGCGCCAGCCCCGACGGCATCTGGTCGCTGATCACCTTGCCGTTCAGCACCGGGATCAGGAAGTTGAGCGACATCAGGATGACGCCTGCGCCAAAGATCATCTTGAGCGTGCGGCCATCGACATGGCCCGCCAGCACGACGCCCGCGCCGCAGCCCAATATGATCCAGGGCGCCCATGTCTTGAGGACGTCGAACTCCACCGCCCCGCGCTTGGAATGCGCCAGCAGCGATCGGATGGAGGTCAGGATGATCGTCGCAGCCGACGTGCCGATCGCGACATGGGCGATGCCGTCCTTCGTCCCGCCCAGCAGCGGCAGCACGACCAGCAGCGCCGGCACGACGACGAAGCCACCGCCGATGCCGAAGATGCCGGCGGCAAAGCCGGCGAGCAGGCCGGCGGCCAGCATGGCAACCAGCGGCACGAGCCAGGTCATGATATCACCGGACATCAGCACGCCCCTTTCTGCAGTGCGCGACCGGCGCGCATGATGGAGCGAT
Source organism: Sphingobium sp. IP1 (assembly GCF_002708645.1). NCBI lineage: Bacteria > Pseudomonadati > Pseudomonadota > Alphaproteobacteria > Sphingomonadales > Sphingobiaceae > Sphingobium > Sphingobium sp. IP1. The sequence continues at coordinate 20,510 of NZ_NOIW01000090.1, read as the reverse complement.
CGCCTTTTTGGATCAAGGCGGCGAATGTGGGGAAATCGACCATGATGTTAAACCATGCCTCTCTTCGGCGGAACCAGGATGCATGGGGGGCATGTGGTCATGTCCCCCTGCCCGACTAGACGAACGAGATCTTGGAACCCGCAAGAGAATCCATGGCGTTTATTTGACAATCGGGAAACAAAGCCCGGCGACGCGACGTCGCGCCGGACGAAAAATGGCGCAAAAATAAAAGGACGCCAGCCCCGCAAGGGAGGGCTGGCGTCCTTTTGCCCGGCGCCTGTCGGGGACGCCGGGAAACAGGGGGCGGCGCGATCAGGCGATCGCGTCTTCCGCCGGGGTGTAGGGCAGGCCCAGATCGTCGGCGACGGCCTTGTAGGTGACCTTGCCGTCCCAGACATTGAGGCCCGCGAGCAGGTGCGGATCGCGGCGCAGCGCGTCCTTCCAGCCCAGTTCGGCGATGCGCAGCGCGTGCGGCAGGGTCACGTTATTGAGCGCATAGGTGCTGGTGCGGGCGACCGCGCCGGGCATGTTGGCGACGCAATAATGGACGATGCCGTCGATAATGTAGGTCGGGTCGGCATGGGTGGTGGCATGGCTGGTTTCGAAGCAGCCGCCCTGGTCGATCGCGACGTCGACCAGCACCGCGCCCTTCTTCATGGTCTTGAGCATGTCGGCGCTGACCAGCTTGGGCGCGGCGGCGCCCGGAATCAGCACCGCGCCGATCACCAGATCCGCCTCGGCCACGCATTCGGCCAGGTTCGCGCGGTTCGAGAAGCGGGTCTTGGCCCGCGCCTCGAAATACATGCCGAGCTTTTCGAGCACTTCGGGATTGCGGTCGAGAATGGTGACGTCGGCGCCAAGGCCGGCCGCCATCTGCGCCGCGTTGAAGCCGACGACGCCGCCGCCGATCACGACGACCTTGGCCGGCAGCACGCCCGGCACGCCGCCCAGCAGCACGCCGCGGCCGCCATGCGCCTTTTCAAGGGCTGTGGCACCGGCCTGGATCGACATGCGGCCAGCGACCTGGCTCATGGGCTTCAGCAGCGGCAGGCCGCCGCTGGCATCGGTCACGGTTTCATAGGCGATGCAGGTCGCACCTGAGGCGATCAGGTCGCGGGTCTGCTCCGGATCGGGCGCGAGGTGGAGATAGGTGTAGAGGATCTGGCCGGGGCGCAGCATCGCGCGCTCGACGGCCTGGGGCTCCTTCACCTTGACGATCATCTCGGCGCGCGCAAACACTTCGGCCGCGGTGGCGATGATGGTGGCGCCGGCCCGCTCATAGAGCGCGTCATGCGCGCCGATGCCCTCACCCGCGCCGGTCTCGACCAGAACCTCATGGCCATGGGCCGTCAGTTCATGGACGCTCTCGGGGGTCAGGCCGACGCGATATTCGTGATTCTTGATTTCCTTGACGGTGCCGACGATCATGAGACGCTCTCCATTTTGCAGCGGGATGGCCCATCCTGAAAGGACAACGCAGCCCCGCCGGTTGTGGCCCCATCATATCGCCAAGCGGGTGGCGATTGTTCCCTGATTTGCGCTTGCGATCGCCCGCATGCAGGACGATATATCGCGAAATCTTATTTCATCGGGATGACATTGCATGGATCGGTTCGACATCGCGTTGCTGGAGGCGCTGCAGAGCGATTCCCGCCGGTCGATGAACGAGCTGGGCGAGCAGATCGGCCTCTCCTCCTCCGCCTGCCATCGTCGCATCCGCGCGCTGGAGGATGCCGGCATGATCGAGGGCTATGCCGCCCGGCTCGATCCGGCGGCGCTGGGCCTGACGCTCCAGGCCTTTGTCGAGATTTCCCTGACCAGCCAGAGCCGCGAAGCGATGGAACGGTTCGAGACCGCGGTCGCCGGCTTCCCGGAAATATTGGAATGCCATCTGATGGCGGGCCAGGCCGACTATCTTCTGCGGGTCGCCGCCGCCGACCTCAAGGGCTTCGACGCGGTCCATCGCGACTGCCTCGCCCGCCTGCCCGGCGTGTCGGCGATCCGCACCAGCTTCGCCATCCGCCGCATTCGCGACTGGCGCGGCTATCGACTGCGCGATCTTCCTCTTTAAGGCGCTAATCGAACCGGCACTGGCGCATTGCACAGGTCCACGCCACCCGCCGGCCGGTCGTAGAAATCATCCTTCCGGTTGGCGCGCAGCCGCAGATAGTCGGCGAAGCTGGCCGAGCCGGTATCCATCACCTCGACATGCGGCTGCTCCGCCTGCGGCAGATCGCTTGACAGCCGCACCGAGACGATCGGCAGCTTGCGCTCGGCATCGGTATAGAAGCCCAGATCACCACTGCCACGCGGCAGGCTGGTGAGCGCGGTCATCCCCTCGACGATGCGACCGACCACGGCGATGTTGCGATCGAGCTGGCGCGGCGCCTGACCGATCACGGTATAGAGTTCCGCCCCCGTGCCGGCATCGGGCGACATGTTGCGGCCGACGCCGATCATACCATAGCAGTGTGGCAGCCAGGCGGCGTCCCCCTCGATCGCCACCGGCCAGCCATCGATGAAGCCGGTCGCGCGCGCATAGGGATCGGGATAAGGCAGCGGCGTCAGCTTCGCCTTCATGCCCCCAAGTGGCTGGACATAGTCGGCCGGACTGGTCGGCGCGAGGCCGGCGGGCAGCGGCTTCTTCTCGGTCGCGTCGCCCCATTGGACGACATAATTGTCCTGCACCCGGTTGATGCTGGTGCCGTCCCACCAATGGGCGGCGGCGAGCGCGCGGATATTGGCGACATGGCGCGGACCGAATTGCGGCGCCAGCTGGATCAGCACGCGCTTGCCACCCTCGATCGTCATCACCAGCAAATCCTGCGCCGGGACGGCACGCCAGGCACTGGCCGGCGCCTGCGCCACGACTGCGCTGGGCGTGGCCGGCGGATCGGCCGCATCGGCAGCGGCAAGGGGCAGGATGGCGATGAAGGGCGCGAGCAGCGCGACACGGCGGCGAAGGGTCATGACGCGATCAAACAATTGCTGCGCAAGAAAGTAAAGCACCCCTTGCCTAGTGCGTTGTCGCGCGATAGGGAGCCGCCTCCAGTGCGATGGAATATGAACCCGATTCACGCCGCTTACAGCGACGATGGGGTTCCTGCGGAGCGGTGGCCGAGTGGTCGAAGGCGCTCGCCTGGAAAGTGAGTATACGTCAAAAGCGTATCGAGGGTTCGAATCCCTCCCGCTCCGCCATTTCTGAAGCCTATGAAGCTGAATTTACTGCATTAAATCTGAACATAGGCAGTTCAGCCCCACACCTGACCCCACATGACATAATGGTTTGCATTGGGTTCTCTGTGCGAGGCAGAAGCTGACCGGCAAAAGTTTTAGCGGCGCTTCATCGCAGGCCGCTGCTGCATGGCACTTTTGAGTGCTGCACCGATGTAATCGCAGACGTCGTTTTCGTTAGGCCGCCCTTTGGCCGCTTTACAGGCACTTCGCTGAGGACGGAATGTGTCCGGGCTAGTTACGTGGTCAGGCAGCGGGCAGCCATGCCCGCTCATTAGATTGACCAGCCTGTCTCCAGAAGTCACGTATCGTTCTTCAGTTTCCCTCTGCCGTTGCAGCCTACGAGAGATTATCGAACTGTCGCCTGCAACCTGAGCAAATCGCCTCTCAGAAATGGCATACTGCTGATCTGCATCATAGATCGCGCCGTAGGCGTCTTCGTTTAGCATGAAGTCTTGCATCAGCTTTTCACAGGCAGGATTTACCCCTGACGCGCTTTGAAGCATCAAGGACAGGGCAATAGCAATGGACATCTTGTTCCCCATGTTCACCGCGCCGCCCGACAGTCGGTACGGTTGATCGCACGTCGAACACAGGTGAACACGCGCCCTGCGTATTCCCCGATAGGGTATTTTATTCGGCAGGCCGCCCGACCGAAGTCGAGGACCTGTGTTCGTCCGCACGGTGCGGGTCGCTCCTACCGATCAAGATCGAAGTGACACGGCGATTTAGGCCAGAACGGCTGCGAAAAGCAAGCCGTCGGGAAGGGCAACACCTTCTATCAAGCTGAAAATTCTCAGCCTATTGCGATAGTCCCGGCAGGATTTCTGCATATTTTTTGGATATATCTGCAAATGATTTATCGCTATGCGCCCCATCAGAATCGAAGTCAGGAAAGATGCTTACTGATGAGTCGACCCCCACCAGGGGATCACTGCCAGCCAGTTAATTATGCCCCCTGCCCCGAAAAACAAATCGCGCTTTGTTATTTGTGGCGAGAGGTCGCACACTCTCGGATGTTATTAACCATGCCAGCACCGTTAGGCCGCCAGAGACTGATAGATATGTCAGAACCGATTGCTTCTATCTTTATCGCAGAACCTCGACCATAATATACCAAGATTTCATTTGGGCGGCCATCGGTCCGATACACATTTGCCCAATCCGGCATGTCTGACATCACAATGCAGCGCTCAACCTCACTCAAGCTTTTCTGACTTTTAAAAGTATACTTTGGAGGCTCGCTCATCGTTTTATTCAAACTTGCCGATAATGCGGGGCTGGAAAACCCGAAAAATATCAAAAATAATATTTTTCTCATTCGGTAAATCCACCAAAAGGATATTTCAGATAAAACTTCAAAGTATCGAAATTATCATCTTTCTCAGCATCACAGAGCAGCGCGAATATATATGCCAAGCACCTGACAAAGTCGCATTACTTTTCCGAACTGCGCCGTAGATTTGCCATTTTCGATTTCAGATACAAGCCTAAAGCCGACGCCTGCTTTTGTGGCGAGATCGGATTGACGGAGAGATAAATCTCGGCGCCGCAAGGCGATCAATTTGCCTAGCATCTTCATGTCCGTTGCATAGGCAAAGCGGTCATCCTCCACCTTTTGAAGCCAGCGATATTCCGCCATGCGTTGTGAAGCGGAAATGTTTTTGGTGAACGGAGTGAATTTATAGCCTTTTCCCGAAAGGGGTAACTCGGCAGTGCCGGTTGTTACCGGCGACAGGCCGACCGGATAATCGGCAACCTCGCCCTCTTTCCCGATCGGTAAATCAACCGTTTGAGGACTTCTTCTGCTCAAAGCGTCGGTCATTATGCGGCCTCCCTTGTCGAGAGCATGGAGTGAAGGTCGCTAGCGGCTATCAGTCTTCGCCGTCCAATTTTCTTGGATGGAAGCTGGCCACCGCTGATAAGGCTGTAGAGAGTAGTTCTTCCAAGACCAGTGATTTGCGCAGCTTCCGCAACGCTGTAAGCCAGCCGTATCGGTGATTTTTCAGCTGAATGAGATATACAGTTATCGGTCATTTTTTCGTCCTCCTGAGACCTATTTCTAGGCTTCGCATGAGGAGAAATCGCGTTTGTTTTCTTCGACTACCGGGTTGTCCGCAAGATATTTCCCTCTTGCATGGGCAGCAGGATTTCACCCTTATTATTTTTTCATTTTATCTTCACTACCGGGTAATTGTAATATTATTACAATATATCTATATATATTATTATATAGATATATATAAAGTTTATTATATATATAATTATATCAAATACCCGGTAGTGAAGATAAAAATAAAATTACCAGCCGATGAGTTCAGCGCTCATGGCGAGTGGAACATGGCATGATCGGCCCACCTCTCCATCAACACGCGCCGCTTATCCAGATAGTTCGTGCGTCGGTAGGCAGCTTCCACTTTGTTGGTGATCGTATGGGCCAACGCCTCCTCCGCAATCTCGCGGGGAATGTCAGTACATTCAGCCGCCCAAATTCGGAAGCTGGCCCGGAAGCCATGGACAGTCCATGAGCCAGACAAAGCATTGCGCAAGACCTTGAGCAAAGTCATGTCGCTCAAGAATTTACCCCCTGCGCCCGGAAACACTGGCTCTCCAAGCCCTCCCTTTCTCAATCCGGCAGAGATTTCCAAAATCTTTATCGCGGCTGGTGATAACGGTACGATATGCTCCCTCCTCGCTTTCATTCGCGACGCTGGAATAGTCCAAGTTTTCTTGCACAGATCAATTTCGTTCCACCTCGCACCACGTATCTCACCTGATCTTCCCGCTGTCAGGATGAGAAAGCGCAACGCCAACCGTCCGACCGTATCTATTTTTGCTAGTTCCCGCATGAGTGCAGGCACCTGATCATACGCCAAAGCGGCGAAATGCCCGTCGCTTTTGCGCTGCCTTACCAAGCCATGCCTGATAGAGCGCACCGGAGTTTCAGCTGGTCTAAAGCCTTTGGCATGTGCCCAATCAAGGACAGCTACTATGCGTTGTAGAACCCGACGTGCTGTTTCGGGTTTCCGTGTCCAGATTGGCACGAGCAAATCACGGACTGCTGGTGCAGTTATCTGATCCACCGGCAGCGATCCGATGGCTGGGTAGGCATAAGCCTCCAACGAAGATAACCATTGTGCGCAGTGTTTACCGTTACGCCACGAAGATTTTCGCTCATCATGAACCTCACGCGCAGCCTCGGTAAATGTTGGAATGGCCGCTGGGAGCTGCTGTGGAGCCTTTCGGGCGGTCGCGGGGTCAATTCCTGCTCTAACCTGCTTTCGGGCCTCCACGGCCCTCTCACGAGCCTCAGCAAGCCCAATCAATTTTCCAGACCCCAACCCGATGTCTCGCCGCTTGCCGTTTTGCTGGATACGTAGCTGCCATGAGCGCGCACCACTGTCTTTGACGACAAGCATCAGGCCGTCGCCATCCACGTGACGACCAACCTTTGCGCTTTTGACCTGTAGAGCCGTGAGTTTTCCCATTGTCTTTCCGATCCCACATTCAGCCCCACACTTGCTTCTGGCTCTGGGCGAACGTCAACGATCGTTCACGCGACCACCGGGTGATCCGCATAATAGATTGCTGGAATTTCGGTCGTCAGTGAATCTTCGCGAACAGCAGTTGAGCGGACTCCCGCTCCGCCAAATTTTCCCGACCAAATCCGATACGATGCCCAAATTCGCAATTTGACAAGAATTCAGGCGTCCGCCTGTTCTGCCCGCCCAGGCCTGCCTAGATCGATATATCTCGGGCCCATCAGGATAAAATTTGGAGGGATCGCACTGGCTGAAACAGTCGGCCACCAGGCAAAATCTAAATACACATCTTCGATTTTCGTAAATATAGCCTTAGATGGCCCGGAATTATTCGGACATCCAACGCCAATTTTACGAAATATATTCAATCTCTACACGTCAACAAGCGCCTTGAGTGCCGTATCGACATCTGCCAAATTCGCAATGTCAGGCCTGACTCCTGCCTCGACCAGCTTGCGACCCTGCACATAGTCCTTGACGCTGTTCACGCAGTCGAGCGCGATGACCTTGCCTTCCCTGAGATAGACGATCGAGAAGGCGCCGTCGGCGGGCGTGCCGCGCATCACCGTCTGGTCGAAACCTGCGTTTATCCCGGCGGTCTGGAGCTTGAGATCATATTGGTTCGACCAGAACCAGGGGAAGGCGCGATAGGGCCGTTCGTCACCACAGATCGCCTTCGCCACGCAGGTCGCCATGTCATTGGCATTCTGGACCGATTCCACCCGCATCACCTGCCCGCCGGCAAAGTCGCAGGCGAAGGCGGCGCAGTCGCCGATGGCATAGATGTCGGGCAGCGAGGTGCGGCATCCGGCATCGACATCGACGCCATTGACGCCCTTCGCCCCGGCACGGATCAGCGGCTCGACCGCCGGTATGATGCCAATACCCACGATCACCGCCTGCGCGGGGATGCGCTCGCCATCCGCCAGCCGCACCGCCGTCACCTGACCGTCCGCCCCCTCCAGGCAATCGACCCTGGCATCCAGGCGCAGGTCGACGCCATGGTCGCGATGGACCTGCTGGTAGAAGGCGGACAATTCTTCGCCTGCCACCCGCGCCAGCACGCGCGGCAATGCTTCCAGCAAAGTGACCTTGAGGCCCATCTTGCTCAGCACTGCGGCCGCCTCAAGTCCGATATAACCGCCGCCGATCACCACGATCTCGCGCTTGCCGGCATCGATTTCCGCCATCAGCGCGTCGCAGTCGGCGCGGGTCCGCACCGCATGCACGCCGGCCAGATCGGCGCCCGCGCAGGTCAGGCGGCGCGGATCGCCGCCGGTCGCCCAAATGAGCTTGCCATAGCCAAGGCTACGCCCGTCGGAGAGCGTCAGTTGCTTGCCGGCCGGATCGACCGCCGTCACTTCGGTGCCGAGCAGGAAGTTCACATCCTTTTCCGCCCAGAAAGCGGCCGGCCGGATCAGCAGCCGCTCGAACGCCTTTTCCCGCGCGAAATAATCCTTCGACAGCGGCGGCCGCTCATAGGGATATTCCGGCTCGCGGCCGACCACCGCGATGGTCCCGGCAAAGCCGTTCTGGCGCAGCGCGATCGCGCATTGCGCCCCGCCATGGCCGGCCCCGACGATGACGATATCTGCGCGGTCCATCACACCCGCTCCAGCAGCACGGCGAGGCCCTGGCCCACGCCGATGCACATGAAGGCCAGCGCATGGCGCCCGCCGGTCCGATGCAGTTCCTCGACCGCCGACAGCGCGATGCGCGCGCCCGACATGCCGAGCGGATGGCCGAGCGCAATCGCGCCGCCATTGGGATTGACGCGCGGGTCGAAGGGATCGACGGCCAGGTCGCGCAGTGTGGCGATCGCCTGGCTGGCAAAGGCCTCATTGAGTTCGATCACGTCGAGTTGATCGACGGTCATGCCGTTGCGGGCGAGCAGCTTGCGCGCCGCCTCGATCGGACCGGCGCCCATGATGCGGGGCGCGATGCCGGCCGCCGCCATGCCGATCACCCGAGCACGCGGCGTCAGCCCGTGCGTCACCGCAGCCGCTTCCGACGCGACCAGCATCGCCGCTGCGCCGTCATTCAGGCCCGACGCATTGCCCGCCGTCACCGTGCCGTCGGCCTTCACCACGGGCTTCAGCTTCGCCAGCGCCGCGAGGCTGGTGGCGCGCAGATGCTCGTCCGCCTCGAACAGCAGCGGATCGCCCTTCTTCTGCGGGATCGAGACCGGCACGATCTCGGCAGCGAAGCGCCCGTTCGCCTGCGCGCGTGCGGCTTTTTCCTGGCTGGCCAGGGCAAAGCGATCCTGCTCCTCGCGGCTGATGCCCCATTGTTCCGCGACATTCTCGCCGGTCTGGGGCATGGTATCGACGCCATAGGCGGCCTGCATCGCCGGATTGATGAAGCGCCAGCCGAGCGTCGTGTCTTCAATCTTCTGGTCGCGGCCAAAGGCGCTGCCGGCCTTGCCCAGCACATAGGGCGCGCGGGTCATGCTCTCGGCGCCACCGGCGATCAGGAAATCGGCGTCGCCGCTGCGGATCGCCTGCGCCGCCATGCCCAGCGCGTTGAGGCCCGAGCTGCAAAGCCGATTGACGGTCACGCCCGGCACGGCCTCGCCCATGCCCGCCAGCAGCACCGCCATGCGCGCGACGTTGCGATTATCCTCGCCCGCCTGATTGGCGCAGCCCAGGATCACATCGTCCAGCGCCGACCAGTCGGCCTGTGCATTGCGCGCCATCAGCGCCTTGAGCGGCAGCGCCGCCAGATCGTCGGCGCGAATGGTCGCCAGCGATCCGTTGAGCTTGCCGATCGGGGTGCGGACGGCATCGCAGATGAAGGCCTGTGCCATATGTCTCAGCTTTCCAGGAAAGAGGTGATGACACCCGCCAGCGCCTCGGGCGCTTCGAGCGGGGCCAGATGCGCGGCTTCCAGCGCCACATGCGCCGCGCCTGGGATGCGGGCGACCAGATGCTCGCCATGCCCCGCATAGGGTGTCGATGTGTCGCGGGTGCCGGTCACGACCAGGGTCGGACAGGCGATGCCGCCGATCCGGTCGGCCAGATCCATGTCGCGGATCGCCGCGCCGCAGCCGGCATAGCCCTGCGCATCCATCGTCAGCAGCTGACGGCGCACCGCTTCATAGAGGGCCGGCTCGGCGGCGTCGGACAGGAAACGGCCCATGGCAAGATCGGCGATGGCGGCCATGCCCTCGCCCCGCACCTTGGCGATACGATCGTTCCAGGACGCGCTGTCCATCGTCGCGGAGGTGCAGATCGGCAGAAGCTTGTTGATCCGCTCCGGCGCGCGCAGCGCCAGTTCCATGCCGATCATGCCGCCCAGCGAGACGCCTGCCACAGAGAAGCGATCGAAGCCGGCCGCATCGGCCGCCGCCAGCACATCGTCGGCCAGCATGGCGAGCGCATAATCACCCGGCTCTGCGATCGAAGCGCCATGGCCGCGCGCATCGATCCGCAGCACAGCGTAGCGATCACGCAGATGGGGCAGCACGCCGTCCCACAAATCCATGTAGGTGCCGATGCTGTTCAGCAGCACCAGCGCGGGCGCATAATCGCGCCCGTCACGCTTCCAGTAGAGAGTGGCGCCGGCGCGCTGGATGAAGGCCATGCTCAATCCTCCGGCGCGATGGCGACGCGCAGCCCGTCGAGCGCGGCCGTCATCATGATCTGGCAGGACAGGCGCGACCGATCGCCGCGATGATCGGAGGAATCGAGCAGATCATCCTCGTCGCCGCTGGCCGCACCGACCGCGCCGGTCCATGCCTCGTCCACGAAGACGTGGCAGGTGGCGCAGGAACAGCAGCCGCCGCACAAGGCGAGCAGTTCGTCAAAGCCATTGTCGCGAATGGCCTCCATCACGGAGACGCCCTCACGGGCATCAATGGTCGTTTCGTCCCCCGCGCGGTTGACGACGATCAGATTGGGCACGGTAAATTCCAGTCTTATGCGTTTTCGAGGATCGCCAGCGGCGCGCCGGTCTTCTCGACGACTTCGGCTTCGGTCACGCCCGGCGCCAGTTCGACAAGGGTGAGGCCGCCCTTCGCCCGATCGACGGCGATCACGGCGAGGTCGGTGATGATGAGGTCGACCACCGCCTTGCCGGTGAGCGGCAGGGTGCAAGCGTCGAGGATCTTGGGGCTGCCATTTTTCGACACATGGTCCATCACCACGACCACCCGCTTGACGCCCGCGACCAGATCCATCGCGCCGCCCATGCCCTTCACCATCTTGCCGGGGATGGTCCAGTTGGCGAGGTCGCCATTGGCGGCCACCTCCATCGCGCCCAGCACCGCCATGTCGATATGGCCGCCCCGGATCATCGCGAAACTGTCCGCCGAGGAGAAGAAGCTGCTGGTCGGCAGCGCAGTGATCGTCTGTTTGCCGGCGTTGATCAGGTCCGGGTCCGCCTCGTCCGCAAACGGGAAGGGCCCGATGCCGAGCATGCCATTCTCGCTCTGCAGCGTCACATTGACGCCGTCGGGCACATGGTTCGCCACCAGAGTCGGGATGCCAATGCCGAGGTTCACATAATAGCCGTCGCGCAGTTCCTTCGCGGCGCGCGCCGCCATCTCGTCGCGGGTCCAGCCCATTATGCGGCCTCCCTTTCGCGGACGGTCAACTTTTCGATCCGCTTCTCGTTGATGGTGGAGAGGACGATGCGATCGACATAGATGCCGGGCGTGTGGATGCAGTCGGGGTCAAAGCTGCCTTCGGGCACGATTTCCTCGACCTCCACCACCGTGACCTTGCCGGCGGTCGCCATGTTCGGGTTGAAGTTGCGCGCGGTCTTGCGGAACATCAGGTTGCCCGCCGGGTCGGCGCGCCACGCCTTGATGATCGACAGGTCCGCGCGCAGCCAGGTTTCGCGGACATAGTCCTCGCCCTCGAAATTCTCGACCGGCTTGCCCTCGGCCACCACCGTGCCGACGCCAGTCTTGGTATAGAAGGCCGGGATGCCGGCGCCCCCAGCGCGGATGCGCTCGGCCAGCGTCCCCTGCGGGTTCAGCTCCAGCTCCAGCTCGCCCGACAGATACTGGCTTTCGAACAGCTTGTTCTCCCCCACATAGGAAGAGATCATCTTCCGCACCTGCCGGCTTTCCAGCAGCATCCACAGGCCAAAGCCGTCGGCGCCGGCATTGTTGGAAATGACGGTCAGATCCTTGACGCCGCTCGCCCGGATTTCCGGGATCAGGCTTTCGGGGTTGCCGGACAGGCCGAAGCCGCCCGACATGATCGTCATCCCGTCGAACAACAGGCCTTCCAGTGCGACCCGAGGGCTGTCGTAGATTTTCTGCATGTCTTCAGTCCCTTCAGCCGATATCGCCGCCCGCAACGGGCAAGACCGATCCGGTCACATAGCTGGCCTCGTCGGAGGCGAGGAAAAGGATGGGGGCAATCTGCTCGTCCAGCGTGCCGTAGCGCTTCATGAAGGCCGACGACGTCACCTGCGCCACCGCCTCGGCCATCCAGGCCTGTTCTTGGCGGTTGTCGCCCTCGGCATTGCGCGGCACGCGGCGCGGCGGTGCGCTGGTGCCGCCGGGCGCGGTTGCGACGACGCGGATGCCGCTCTCGGCATATTCCATCGCCAGTGCTTGCGTGAGGCCATTGATCCCGCCCTTGGCCGCCGAATAGGGCACGCGGCGGATGCCGCGCGTGGCGTTGGACGACAGGTTGACGATCGTCCCCGCACCCTGCTCCAGCATCGCGGGCAGGACCGCATGGCAGCAATAAAGGGTCGGCATCAGCGAGCGACGGATTTCCGCATCGATCTGATCCGGCTCGAACTGCGCATAGGGCCGCATGCGGATCGCGCCGCCGACATTGTTGATGAGGATGTCGATGCGCCCGAACGCCGCGATTGCCGCCGCAATCGCCTGCGCCGCACCTGCATAGGTCTCAAGGTCGCAGGTGACCGAAATCGCCTTGCCGCCCGCCGCCACGATCGCCTGCTCGACATCGGTCACGAAGTCCGCCCGGTCGACCAGCACGAGGCTGGCGCCTTCGGCCGCGGCACGGGTGGCGACGCCGGCACCGATGCCCTGCGCCGCGCCGGTCACGACCATCACCTTGCCGGCAAAGCGTCCCTGGAAGATCATCGCCCGCCCCTCAGATATGATAGACGTCGATGACCTGATGAATATAGTCGTCCTTGAGGACGATCGTCTTCTTCAGGATCTTCGGCGCCGCGCCGCTGATGTCCAGCGTGACGAAACTGGTTCCGAAAAACTGCTGCGTCTTCTGGTAGCGATGGCTCATCGTGTGCCAGTTGTAGCGCAGGTCGATCGCATCGCTCCGCGTCTCGATCACCTCGATATTCGCCAGGAAGTGCGAGGTACGTGCCTCCGGCGTGCTCGCCGACGACCGTTCGGTCTTCAAGCGATAGACGCGATCCTCCAGCCCCTTGCGGTTGCCATAATAGATCAGCGAGATTTCGCTGTGCGGATCGGTGGTCAGCGCATCATCGTCGGTCCAGGCCGGCATCCAATATTCGCACTGTTCCGAATAGCGTTCGAGCCATTCGTCCAGTTCGCGATCGTCGAGCAGCCGTGCCTCGCGATAGAGAAAGGCGCAGATATCCTGATAGGAGAGCGCCGCACGCTCCGTGTCGAGAACCAGTGTCATTCTGCGGCCTCCATCATCGGCGCACCGGCTTCGCGGGCCATGCCGTCGAGCATGATCTGCGCCCAGAATTCATGCTGACGCACGAACAGCCCTTCATCCTCGCTCCGCTCGCTCGACAGCAGCGGGTTCATCCCCATCGCCGTCGCATTGCTGTCCGGCCCGGCGATCCAGCGGGTCGCGCCGCGGCTCAAGTCATTCCACAATTCGCCCGCGCCCTCATAGGCCGACTGGCAGCTGCGGAATTCCTCCAGATCGTCGGGCGTACCCATGCCGGTGACGTTGAAGAAATCTTCGTACTGGCGGATGCGGTGCGCCCGGTCCTCCGCGCTCTCGCCCTTGGGGGCGTAGCAATAGATGGTGACTTCGGTCGTATGCACGTCGATCGGGCGGACGACACGGATCTGGGTCGAAAACTGGTCCATCAGGAAGACATTGGGATAGAGCGCCAGATTGCGCGTCTGCTCCAGAATGAAGCGGGCCTTGTCCTCGCCCAGTCGCTCGACCAGCTGGTCCTTGTAATTCCAGACCGGCCGGACCTCGGGATTCAGCACCTGGGTCCAGAGCAGGATATGGCCATGCTCGAAGCCATAGACGCCGCTTGCCGGCGCCTTCGACCAGCCATTGGCGTCGACCGCCTTGGTCCCGCCCTCGGCGCGGCGGCCCATGGTCGACTGGTAATTTTCATGGACCGAACTGACATGATAGCCGTCGCAGCCATTTTCCATCTGCATCTTCCAGTTGCCATGGAAGGTGTAGGTGGAATTGCCGGTCAGCACCTCCAGACCCTCGGGCGCCTGATCGACCATCTGGTCGATGATGACCTTGGCCTCGCCCAGATGATCCTCCAGCGGCAGGACATCATGGTTCAGGGAACCGAAGATGAAGCCGCGATAGCTTTCGACCCGGACCTTGGTCAGGTCGTGCGACCCTTCATGATCGAAACTGTCGGGATAGGCGCCGGTACTGGCATCCTTGGCGCGCAGCAGCTTGCCGTCGGTCTTGAAACTCCAGCCATGGAAGGGGCAGACGAAGAGCGGCTGGTTGCCGCGCTTGCGGCGGCACAGCTTGGCGCCGCGATGGGCGCAGGCATTGACCACGCAATTGAGCCCGCCATCCTTGGCCCGCGTCAGGATCACCGGCGTATGGCCGATCCAGGTGGTGAAATAGTCGTTCTTTTTCTCGACCTGGCTCTCATGGGCCAGATAGACCCAGTTGCTCTCGAAGATATATTTCATCTCCAGATCGAACAGTTCCGGGTCGGTGAAGACGTCGCGGCGGCAGCGGAAGATGCCGGTTTCCGGATCGTCCACGACCGCCGTTTCAACACGGTCGCGCAGGAAAGCCATGGGGCTGGTCATGATCCTCTCTCCTCTCAGGCCGGTTCTGCGACCGGTTCGACGGCATCCACCACCAGGCGCTTGCGGGTCGAGAAGGCCTCGTCGCCCTCATCGTCCGCGCGCTGCAGATGGAAATCGAAGGCGATATGCGCGCTGTCGCCCTGGCGGTTGGGCACCGGCAGCAGCCCTTCGCGGGTGCCAAAGGCGAAATCGTCGGCCGCGAATGGATCGTCACCGAAATTGATCTGCGTGGTCAGGCGGCGATAGCCCGGCGCCTCGATGAAGAAATGCACATGGGCGGGACGATTGCCGTGCCGGCCGAGCGCCTTCATCAGCGTGTCGGACGCGCCGCCCGGCGGCACCGAATAGCCGTTGGGCATCTTCGACGAGAAGGCATAGGTGCCGTCCGCCGCGATCTTGAGGCGACGGCGATTGTTGAACGGCGTCTGATCATGGGTCGGGTCGAAGTGCGAATAGAAGCCGTGCGAGTCCGCATGCCAGACATGGACCAGCCCGTCCGTCACCGCCTCGCCATCCGGGCCGATGATGCGGCCGGTCATGTAGAGCGTGTCGGTATCGTCGGCATCGTCGGTCAGATAGGCGCCGCTCTCGACGATCGGCGCGCCCTCGACATAGAGCGGCCCTTCGATCGTGCGCGGGGTGCCGCCCGACTTGCCGGCCTCGGCATCCTTGGCATCCATGTAGAGATCGATGAAATGCTCCAGGCCGACGCCCGGCATCAACAGGCCCAGTTCGCCCGCGCCCGCCGCGCCCTGCAGGAAGTTGACGGCATTCCAAACCTCGTCCTCGCTGACGTCATAGCGGGCGATGACAGTCATGCAGGATTGGATCAGGTCGCGAACGATGCCCTTCATGCGGGCGTTGCCACCGTCGCAGTCCAGCCCCGCGACACGGTCGAGCAGGTTCTGGATTTCCGGTGTTTCTACGAAGCTGGTACCCATATTTTTCTCTCCTAAGCTTTGCGGTCTGTGTCGGACGATCAGCGATCATCCTCATGGATCGAGGACGGATGGCGGCAGAGCGGCGTGATCTTCATCGTCATGAAGGGGTAGAGCGGCAGCGCCATCAGCGTGTCGTGCAGGGCGGCATTGCTCTCGACATCGAAGATCGAGACGTTGGAATAGAGGCCGACCTTGCGCCAGATATGGCGCCAGGTGCCGGCCGCCTGCAGCGTCTGGAAATAGGCCTTTTCCGCCGCCTTGATCCGGGCGGCTTCCGCCGCATCGAAATCCAGCGGGATGTTGACGTCCATTTCGACCATGAACAGCATGGGTTTCAGGCTCCTGCGGTAACGGCGTGAAGGGTGGGCCCACCGACAACCGAAGCTGTGCGATCGCGCCGGAAGAAGGCGAGCTTGTCCTCGTCAAAGGCGATGCCCAGGCCCGGCCCGGTCGGCACGGCCAGCGAGAAGTCGGCATAGCCGAGCGGATCGCGCAATATGTCCTCGGTCTGGAGCAGCGGACCGAACAATTCGGTGCCCCAGGCGAGGTCCGGCAGGGTGGCGAAGACATGGGCCGACGCGACGGTACCGACCCCGCCCTCCAGCATCGTGCCGCCATAAAGGCCGATGCCGGCCGCCGTGCCGATCGCGGCGACGTCGGCCGCTGCGAACAGGCCGCCCGACTGGGCGATCTTGAGCGCGAAGACGCCGGCGGCATGGGCCGAGGCAATCCGCATCGCGCTGCGCGGGCCATTCAGTGCCTCATCCGCCATCAGCGGCACAGGCTGGTTCTTCGACAGGCGCGCCATCGCGGCGATCGCGTCGCCGGCGATCGGCTGCTCGACCAGGTCGCAGCCGACATCATGCAGCATGGCCATGCCGATCTTGGCCTGCGCCTCCGACCAGTTCTGATTGACGTCGACGCGCACGCTGGCGCGGTCGCCCAGCGCCTTGCAGATGGCGCCGACATGGGCGACGTCGTCGCGCACTTCGCGCTTGCCGATCTTCAGCTTGAAGATGCGGTGGCGCCGGCGGTCGAGCATCTCCTCGCCCTCGGCAATGTCGCGCGCGGTATCGCCACTGGCCAGCGTCCAGGCGACGGGCAGGCTGTCGCGCACCCGGCCACCGCCGATCAGTTCGGACACGGGGATGCCCAGCCGCTTGCCGGCCATGTCGAGCAGCGCGGTTTCGACCGCGCATTTGGCGAAATGATTGCCGCGCACGCAGCGGGCGACCTTGGCCATGGTCGCGCCGACCTGCGCCAGGTCGCAGGTTTCCAGGACGGGGACGATATAGGTGTCGATCGCCGACTTGATGCTTTCGGGGCTTTCCTCGCCATAGCTGAGGCCGCCGATCGTGGTGCCCTCACCAACCCCCTCGATACCGTCGGCATCGGTCAGGCGGACGATCACCATCGATTGGGCGTGCATGGTCGCCATGGCCAGCACATGCGGGCGGATCGTCGGCACATCGACGATGAAGGTATCGGCGTGGCTCAATCCAGCCATTGCGGCGACTCTCCCAAATGCTTACGTTTCATGGGATAGCTATGCCTCGTCCGCGCCGGTTTCAAAGATCAATGCGGTCAAGGGGCCATACTCTGGAGGTATAAGTCAGTGATGGACCTGCGCCTCTTGCGCTATTTCGTGGCAGTGGCCGACGAAGGCAATTTCAACCGCGCCGCCGACCGGCTGCATATTGCCCAGCCGCCTTTGTCCCGCGCGATCCAGCAACTGGAGGCGCATGTCGGCGCGCCTCTGCTCGACCGCGCCAGCCGTCCGCTGCGACTGACCGATGTCGGACGCCTGCTCCATGCCCAGGCGCTGCAGTTGCTGGCGCGGATGGAGGATGTCGAGACGATGGTGAAGACCGCCACCACCAGCCAGCGCCGCCGGCTGGTGATCGGCTTCGTCGCCTCGACCATCTATGCCCGCCTGCCCGAACTGATCCGCGAATTTCGCAAGGTCGCCGACAATGTCAAGCTGGTGATGGTGGAAAGCACCACCCTGGAACAAATTGCCGCATTGAAGGACGGGCGCATCGATGTCGGCTTCGGCCGCATCCGGTTCGAGGATCCTGCCGTCCGTCGAATCATCCTGCGCAATGAGAAGATGGTCGCCGCCTTCCCGATGGACCATCCGCTGGCCCGCGGCGAAGGACCGATCTCGATCCGCGACCTCGCCGAAGAGCCGCAGATCATCTACCCGCGCGCGCCACGCCCCAGCTATGCCGACCAGGTCATATCACTGTTCCGCGACCATGCGATCGAACCGCGCATCGTCCATGAAGCGCGCGAACTGCAGATCGCCATCGGGCTGGTCGCCGCGCAGGAGGGGATGGCGATCGTCCCCGAATCGGTCCATCGCGCCCGCAGCCACGATGTCGCCTTTCGCGACCTGGTCGAGCCGGCCACCTCCCCGATCATCATGAGCCACCGCCCCGGCGACCGTTCACCCGAACTGGCACTGATGGCGTCGGTGATCGCGCGCCAATATGCGCAATGGGGCTATGAGGTGCCGGCCGCCCTGACCGAGGAGCTTTGAAGCCACCCAACCGCCCACCATACCCGTAGCGTATTTCAACGGGACTTAATTGGTATTTGGCGCCACCCTGCATGTCCTTCACTTTCCCGGTAAATCATACCCATCAATAAGGGAGAGGAATCGATATGCAGGGTATCGATATAAATCGTCACATCGACGAAGCCAGGTTCGGAAACCTACATCTCAAGATCATCATTGCTTGTGCCATCCTGCTTATAGTCGATGGCTATGACGTCTTCATTTACGGCGTCGTCCTTCCGCAGTTGATGGACCAATGGGGACTTAGCGCCCCACAGGCCGGGTCGCTTGCCAGTTGGGCCTTGTTCGGCATGATGTCGGGGGCGCTCTTCTTCGGTCCTCTGGGCGACCGGATCGGCCGCAAGACCTGCATCACCATCTGTTTCGCGCTGTTCAGCGCCGCCACTTTCGTCAACGGCTTTGCCACGACCCCGACCATGTTCGGCGTGCTGCGCTTTCTTGCCGGCCTTGGCTGTGGCGGGCTGATGCCCAATGCGGTCGCACTGACCAATGAATATGCGCCCAAGCGGATGCGCAGCACACTCGTCGCGCTGATGTTCAGCGGCTATGCCGTGGGCGGCATGGCGGCGGCGGGCCTGGGTATCTGGCTGCTGCCGCTGTTCGGCTGGCAGGCGATGTTCTTCGCGGCCGCCGTGCCGCTCATCCTCCTGCCGCTCGTCCTGCGCGGCCTGCCGGAATCGGCCGGCTTCCTCGTCCGTCAGGGGCGCCAGGAACAGGCCCGCGCCATCCTCCAGCGGCTGTCGCCCGGCCAGCGCCTCGACGGCCCGCTGCTCCAGCCGCAGGGCGTTGCCGCCAAAACCAGCATCGCCGCCCTTTTTCAGCATAATCGCACGCTCGGCACGCTGTCGATGTGGCTCTGCTTCTTCTGCTGCCTGCTCATGGTCTATGCGCTTGGCTCCTGGCTGCCGCAGCTGATGCGCAGCGCCGGATACAGCCTCGGGTCCAGCCTGTCCTTCCTGCTGGCACTCAATTTCGGTGGCATGTTCGGCGCGATCGCCGGCGGACGCCTGGCGGACCGCTTCGGCCTGCCCCAGGTGGTCATCGCCTATTTCCTGCTCGGCGCAATCTGCATCAGCCTGCTCGGCCTCAACGGGCCGATGCCGATCCTCTATCTGCTGATCTTCGTTGCCGGCGCCGGCACCACCGGCACGCAGATATTGCTCTATGCCAGCGTCGCCGATTTCTATGACCTGTCGGTCCGCTCGACCGGCCTTGGCTGGGCATCGGGCATGGGCCGGGTCGGCGCGATCGTCGGGCCGATGCTGGGCGGCGTACTGCTCGCGGCGCAACTGCCGATGACGCTCAACTTCGTCGCCTTCGCCATTCCGGGCCTCGTCTCGGTGCTGGCCACCCTGGTCTTCATGCTGAGCCGTCGCCAGCAGGTTGCCCGAGAAAACTACGCCCTGGCGGCGTGATCGGACCATCATGACTGCAAGCCAGACGGGCTGGATCCCGGCGATCATCGCCGGGATCATCGCCACCACCATATCCTATGCCGGCCCGCTGGTGATCATCTTCCAGGCGGCGCAGGGCCTCGAACCGGCCCTCGTCGCCTCCTGGATCTGGGCGATCTCGATCGGCAGCGGCATCCTGGGCATCGTGCTCAGCTGGCGCTGGCGCGTGCCGATCGTCATCGCCTGGTCGGCGCCGGGATCAGCGCTGCTGGTGACGATGCTGCCGCAGACCGATTTCGCGACCGCAATCGGCGCCTATATCATCGCCAATCTCGCGGTCCTGCTGGTCGGCCTGTCGGGCGCCTTCGACCGGTTGATGCAGCGGCTGCCCGCCGCGATCACCGCCGCGATGCTGGCCGGCATATTATTTCGTTTCGTTATCGATATGATTGGCGCCGTGCCGTCCGCGCCGCTGATGCTGATCGCGATGATCGCCGCCTTCTTCGCCGGCCGCGTGCTGGCGCCGCGCTATGCCGTGGTCGCGGTGCTGGTGACCGGCGTCGCCATCACCGCGTTCAGCGGCGGCCTGTCCGGATCGATCGGCACGCCGCACCTGACCATGCCGGTCTGGACCACCCCGCGCTTCGACTGGGCCGCCACCGCCAGCATCGCCGTGCCGCTGGCGGTGGTCGCGCTGACCGGTCAGTTCCTGCCCGGCATCGCCGTGCTGCGCGCCGCCGGTTATGACCAGCCCGCCGCCCGGCCGATCGTCTCGACCAGCGCCATCGCCTCGATCGCGCTGGCGCCGTTCGGCTGCCATGGCCTCAACCTCGCCGCCTTCACCGCCGCCATCTGCCTTGGCCC
>NZ_NOIW01000009.1:0-100251 GCF_002708645.1 Sphingobium sp. IP1 | reverse complement strand
CCATCATCCCCCTGCCCTACGCCCCCACGCGATAAGATTGGGTAAATTTGCGTGAACGATAGCGCCCGCCCTGGGACGCCGGCATCAATTGCCGTCGGCGTCGACCATGAACTGCATCGGCTTGCCGCGCGATTCCGGTTCCCAGCCGGCCGCCAGCGCCGCGCGCACGCCGCGCGCGACGATGGCGTCGTTGATCTGGAGCCGGCCGCGGGCCAGTCCTTTGAGCAGGCGCTTGGGCGGCGGAAATTCCAGCACGGCGCCGCGCTGCGTCCCCTGCTGCTGCAGGGCGACGGTCATGCCCCGCCAGCCATCGGCATCGCTCCATTGCGGTTCGCGCCGCACTTCCCAATCATAATGCGCGCCGTCGACCAGGACGGTGCCGCTGTTGTTGCTGTTTGACATGATCGCCCTATAGAGCATAATCCATTCATTCTGAATGGATTATGCTCTACTTTCCTTTTATTTTCCGCATTTTCCGAGCCAGCAGATGATACCATCTGCTTCGAAAATGCTCTAGCCTGCCGCCCTGACGATGTCAGCCCAGGCTTCTTCGCTAATCACCTCGATGCCGAGCGCCGTCGCCTGTTTGAGCTTCGATCCCGCGCCGGGGCCGGCGACAACCAGGTCGGTCTTGGCGCTGACCGATCCCGCCGCCTTGGCGCCCAGCCGCTCGGCCTGCGCCTTGGCCTCGTCACGGCTCATCGTTTCCAGCTTGCCGGTGAAGACGACGATCTTGCCGGTGACGGCGCTGGCGGTGGTCTCGACGACATAATCGGGCGGCGCCACTTCGGAAAGGAGATCGTCCCACGCCTCGACATTATGGGGTTCATGGAAGAAATCGGCGAGCGCATGGCCGACGGCGGCGCCGACATTCTCGACCCCGATATGCTCGGCGATGGCCTTGTCCTTCTTCGCCTGCGTCTCATGCTCCTGATCGCGCAGGGCGATGATCTCGTCCGCCAGGGTGCGCAGCGCCGAAAGCGTGGTGTAGCGCTTGAGCAGATCGCGCGCGGTGACGGCGCCGATATGGCGGATGCCAAGGCCGAACAGCAGCTTGGCGGCGTCTGGCGCGCGCTTCGCCTCGATCGCGGCGAGCAGATTGTCGACCGACTTTTCCTTCCAGCCCTCACGCCCCAGCAATTCGCCGGCATGGGTGCGCAGGCGGAAAATGTCGGCCGGCTCCTTGATCCAGCCAAGGTCGAGAAATTCCTCGATCGTCTTTTCGCCCAGCCCCTCGATATCGAGCGCGGCACGGCTGACGAAATGGCGCAGCCGCTCGAACCGCTGGGCGGCGCAGATCAGGCCGCCGGTGCAGCGATAATCGACTTCCTCCTCCTCGCGCACCGCTTCCGATCCGCAGACCGGGCAATGGGTGGGGAAAGGAAAGGGTTCGCGCACTTCGTCGCGAGTGAGATTGTCGACCACCTGCGGGATGACGTCGCCGGCGCGCTGGACGACGATGCGGTCGCCCGGCCGCACGCCCAGCCTCTCGATCTCGTCGGCATTGTGGAGCGTGACGTTGGAGACGACGACGCCGCCGACCGTCACCGGCGTCAGGCGCCCGACCGGGGTCAGCTTGCCGGTGCGGCCGACCTGGATGTCGATCGCCTCCAGCGTGGTCTGGGCGCGTTCGGCCGGGAATTTATGGGCGATCGCCCAGCGCGGCGCCTTGGCCACGAAGCCGAGCCGCTGCTGCCAGTCGAGCCGATCGACCTTGTAGACCACGCCGTCGATATCGAAGGGCAGGTCGGCGCGGGCACGCTCGATCGCGCGATAATGGGCCAGGATCGCGTCGATGCTATCGACGCAGACCAGCATGTCGGACACGGGCAGGCCCCAGCTCGCGATCGCCTGCATCACACCCAACTGGGTGTCGGCGGGCAGCGCGCTATGGGCGCCCCAGCCATGGGCCAGGAATCGCAGCGGCCGGCTGGCGGTGACGCTGGCGTCCTTCTGGCGCAGCGATCCGGCGGCGGCGTTGCGCGGATTGGCGAACTGGCGCGCCTTGTCGGCATCCTCCGCCTCGTCCAGCAGCCGCTGGTTGAGGGCAACGAAATCCGCCTTGGCCATATAGACCTCGCCCCGTATCTCGAACAGGTCGGGGATAGCTTCGCCGGTCAGGCGCTGCGGAATGTCGGCGATGGTGCGGACATTGGCGGTCACATCCTCGCCCGTGGTGCCGTCGCCGCGGGTCGCGGCCAGCACCAGTTCGCCCTTCTCATAGCGCAGCGAACAGGACAGGCCATCGATCTTCGGTTCTGCGGTCATCGCCACCGGCGCGTCTTCGGCCAGCGCCAGGAAGCGGCGGACGCGGGCGGCGAACTCGGCGATATCCTCGTCGGCAAAGCCATTGTCGAGGCTCATCATGCGGACCGCGTGCGGCACTTTCTTCAGTGTCGAGGTGGCGGCGGCACCGACTTGGCGGTTGGGTGAGTCGGCGCGGATCAGGTGCGGGAAGGCCTCTTCGAGCGCGTTATTCTCGCGGATCAGCGCATCATAGTCCGCGTCGCTGATCTCCGGCGCATCCTGGTCATGATAGAGGCGGTTATGCTTCGCCACCTCCCTGGCAAGGCGCATCAGGCGGTTGGCGGCTTCGGCTTCGGTAAGGCTGGCGGGATCGGTCATGGGGATGCCTTAACGCCCCCTTCAGATTCCCGCCACCGGCACAGTTTCGAAATGCTGGGGGAAGCCGGCGATGATCGGGCGGGCCTTGGCGATGGCGGCGCGGACGGCGGGGTGTTTCAGCGAAGCGGCGTGGCTTTCGCGGCTGTCCCAGACTTCGGTGATCCAGAGCGCGTCGGGATTGGCGGTGTCGAGCGCCACGATATAGGAGAGACAGCCGGGCATCGCGCCGATCGCGTCTTTCAGATATCCGACCAGTTCGTCGCGCTTGCCCGGCGTGCTGAGCATCTGGCCGATCAGACCGTAGCGCGGTGTCGCCTCCTGCGCGGCCGCGGGCATGGCGCTGGCGGCCAGCGTCGCGGCGGTGAGGCCAAGCATGTCTCTGCGATTATGGGTCATGCGGCTATCCTATCCTCGTCATTGGGAGCGTAGCGAAGCAATCCAATGCCGCAACATGGATTGCTTCGCTACGCTCGCAATGACGAAATGTCTTAGGCTCGTTCCAGCAGCCGTTCCGCCTGCGCCCGTGCTTCGGCGGTGATTTCCGCGCCGGAGAGCATGCGGGCGATTTCCTCGCGGCGTTCGCCATCGCTGAGCGCGTGGACGCCGGTGCGCGTCACCGTGCCATCACTCGACTTGGCGATCAGCATATGGCCGGCACCGCGCGCCGCGACCTGCGGGCTGTGGGTGACGACGAGAATCTGGTTGCTCTGTGCCAGCCGCGACAGGCGCTCACCGATCGCATCGGCCACCGCGCCGCCGACGCCCCGGTCGATCTCGTCGAAGATCAGCGTGTCGGCCCCGCCCTGCTCCGCCAGCGCGACCTTGAGCGCGAGGATGAAGCGGGAGAGTTCGCCGCCCGAGGCGATCTTGGCGAGCGGCGCGAAGGGCGCGCCGGGATTGGTCGAAATCTCGAACTCGACCCGGTCCATGCCGGCGCTGCTCCATTGCGCTTCGTCGAGCGGGGCTACGACAGTGCGGAAGCGGGCGGCGTCCAGCTTCAGCGGCGCCAGTTCGCCCGCGACCGCCGCATCGAGCCGGCCGGCGGCGAGCTGACGCTCGGCCGACAGCGCCTGGGCTGCGGCGCGATAGATTGCCGCCTTGCGCGCGACATCGGCTTCGAGCGCGGCGATATGCTCCTCCCCACCCTCGATCGCGGCGAGGCGCGCGGCCATCTCGTCGCGCAGCGCGGCAAGATCGTCAGGCGCGACCTGATGCTTGCGGGCCAGGCCGCGCAGATCGAACAGCCGGGTCTCGATCGTATCCAGCCGGGCGGGGTCGAAGCTGAGCGCCTCGGCCGCCTCGGCCAGCTTGTCCTCAGCCTCGCCCGCTTCGATCACGGCGCGGTCCAGCGCCTCCAGCACGGCGGAGAGCGGTTCATATTCGCCTGCGATCCGGTCGAGCCGGCGGGCGGCCTGGCGCAACTGGGCAAGGCCACCGTCCGAGCCGGTCAGGCAATCGGTGACGGCGGACAGGTCATCGGACAGGCGCGCGCCCTTCTGCATGGTCGCGCGCTCCTCCGCCAGAGTGGCTTCCTCGCCGGCTTCGGGCGCGAATTTCGACAGTTCGGCGACGGCATGGTCGAGATAATCGCGGTCGCGCGCAGCATTGGCCACGGTATCGCGCGCCTGCGCCAGATCGGCCGCGGCGGCGCGCCAGGCGGCATGAGCGATAGCGACCGCCTCCGCCTCGCAGCGGCCATAGGTGTCAAGCAGCGCGCGGTGGCCGCGGGCGTTGAGCAGACCGCGATCGTCATGCTGGCCATGGATTTCGACCAGCGCGCCGCCCAGATCGCGCAGCAGCGCGGCAGAACAGGCCTGGTCGTTGATGAAGGCGCGGCTGCCACCATCAGCCTTCACCGTGCGGCGGATCAGCAGCGGTTCGCCGGCTTCGATCTCGATGCCATTGTCGGCCAGCAGCAGCGCAGCGCGATGACCGGCGGGCGGCGGATCGAAGCTGGCGGTGACGCTGGCCTGCGCCTCCCCTGCCCGGACGAGGCCGCTGTCGGCGCGAGCGCCGAGCGCCAGCCCCAGCGAATCGAGCAGGATCGACTTGCCCGCGCCGGTTTCACCGGTGAGGACGGACAGGCCGGCGCCGAACTCCAGGTCCAGCGCCTCGATCAGCACGACATTGCGGATGGCAAGCGAGGTCAGCATGGCGCCTGTCTACCTGCCATCGCACAAAAGGGGAACAAATAAAGCGTGCGCCTCAGCTCTTGACCGGATGCTGCTGCATCAGCTTGTAGCTGCGCTCATACCATTTGGTGCCGGGATAGTTGCGGCCCAGCACGGCGGCCGCCTTCTGCGCTTCGGCCGGGATGCCGAGCGAGAGATAGGATTCGACCAGACGCTCCAGCGCTTCGGGCGTGTGGGTGGTGGTCTGGAACTTGTCGATCACGGTGCGGAAGCGCAGCGTGGCGGCGAGCCACTGGCCCCGGCGCTGGTAGAAGCGGCCCAGCTCCATTTCCTTGCCGGCAAGGTGGTCATTCACCAGGTCGACCTTCAGACGGGCGTCGGCGGCATAGCGGGTGTCGGGATAGCGGCGGATCAGTTCGCCCAGCGCATCCATCGCCTGCTGCGTGATCTTCTGGTCGCGGGTGACGTCGGCAATCTGCTCATAATAGCACAGCGCGATCAGATAATAAGCGTAGGGCGCGTCCTTGTTGCCGGTGTGGATCGACAGGAAGCGCTGCGAGGCCGCGATCGATTCCGGATAGTCGCGGTTCATATAATAGCTGAACGCCGACATGAGCTGCGCGCGGCGCGCCCAGGGCGAATAGGGATGCTGGCGCTCGACCTCATCGAACAGCGCGGCGGCGAGCTTGTACTGGCCGCGATCGAGGCGGGCCTTGCCGCTGTTGTAGAGGGTCGACACGTCGCGGGCGACGTAGAGGGTGTCGGCCTTGTTCTTCGATGTGGAGCAGCCGGTCAGCACAGGCGAGGCGATCAGGACCAGAGTGGTGGCCGCGCCGATGCGCGTCAGGGTTTTCGTCAGCATGCGCCGGGTCATAGCCGAGCGGATCGCCGTCGCCAAGCGCCAGAATGTTGCAGAACGCTAAGCCGTGTCAGCGCGTCTGTTGCGGCAGGTCGAGGCAGGCCATGGCGCCGCCATCCGGCGCGGGTTCCAGCCGGAATCGGCCGCCAAGCTGCTGCGCCAGCGCGACGGCGATGCGCAGGCCGATGCTGGTCGGTCCGTCGGGCATGGTCCCGTCGGGCAGGCCGCGCCCATCGTCGACGATGCGCAGGTGGAGCGCGCCGTCCGCCTGCTGCTCCAGCGTCACCGCGACGCGGCCGGCGCGATCGGGCAGGCCATGTTCGATCGCGTTGCTGACCGATTCCGCCACGATCAGCGCCAGCGGCACGATGACATCGGGTTCGAGCGACAGGCCATCGGGCGCGCAGATGGTGCAATCGATATCGGTGCGGCCCGACGCATCGACGATATCGGCGCAGAGCATGACCATGAAGGCGCGCAGTTCCTGCCCCTGCCCCGACGGATCATAGAGGGCGCGGCTGATCTTGCCGATCAGGGCGAGGCGCGCGGCGGCATCGTCCAGCGCGCGACGGGCGACATCATTGTCGATCTGGCGCCGCTGGAGCGAGAGCATGGCGGCCACCACCTGAAGATTGTTCGACACGCGGTGCTGGAGTTCGCGGAACAATAATTCGCGATTCTCGGCCAGGGCGCGGCTGCGCTCCCGCTCCACCGCCAGGTTGAAATTGGCGCGCTGCATGAAGTGGATGAGCAAGATGTCGACGGCCACGACCATCGTGTAGAAGACCAGCGCCATGGCGACGCCGGGATTGAAGGCCAGCGCATAGAAGGGCGGGATGAAGCAATACCAGGACAGCAGCCCGCCGACGATGGCGGCAAAGATGCCCGGACGCACCCCGAACAGGAAGGAGGAGAGGATGACCGCCGGGAAGAAGGTGACGAAAGGATAGCCGACCGGCAGCAGCGTTTCCGCTGCGACACGTGCCAGCCAGGCGAGCATGCAGAGCAGCAGGCTCAGGGCATAGCCATAGACCGGTCTTGGAAGCACGAGCGGCAGGCGCTCGACAAACCGCTCATTCCTGCGTTGCATGGACATTCCCCCGGAACCGTGACGCGACCGTATCAGATGTTGCCCCCCGCGCCTTGATCGAAATCAGCCCTGACGGGATTCGTCACGAAAAAGGGCGCCCGGTCGAACCGGACGCCCCCTTTTCCTGTCAGCGATGATGCTGCCGATCAGTCCTGGGTCAGGAAGTCGGGCAGGCCGGCGTTGGAGCCGTCATCGTCGCCCTTGCCTTCGCTGCGCGGGCCACGGTCGCGGCGCGGGCCACGATCGCCACCACGACCGCCACGGTCGCCGCCGTCACGGCGCGGGCCGCGACCACGATCGCCGCGATCACCACGGTCGCCGCGCGGTTCACGCGGTTCGCGGGCCGGACGGGTGTCTTCCAGTTCCTCGCCGGTTTCCTGGTCGACGACGCGCATCGACAGGCGAACCTTGCCGCGCGGATCGATTTCGAGAACCTTGACCTTCACTTCCTGGCCTTCCGACACGACGTCGGTCGGCTTTTCGACGCGCTCATTCTTCATTTCGCTGACGTGGACGAGGCCGTCCTTGCCACCCATGAAGTTCACGAACGCACCGAAGTCGACGATGTTGACGACCTTGCCGGTGTAGATCTTGCCGACTTCCGCTTCCTCGACGATGCCGAGAATCCACTTCTTGGCAGCTTCGATCTGGGCGGTGTCGGACGACGAAATCTTGATGATGCCTTCGTCGTCGATGTCGACCTTGGCGCCGGTTTCGGCGACGATCTCGCGGATGACCTTGCCGCCGGTGCCGATGACGTCACGGATCTTCGACTTGTCGATCTGGATCGTCTCGATGCGCGGGGCGTGCGCCGACAGTTCGGTGCGGGTCGAGGACAGGGCCTTGTTCATCTCACCCAGGATGTGGGCGCGACCTTCCTTGGCCTGGCGCAGCGCGGTCTCGAAGATTTCCTGCGTGATGCCGGCAACCTTGATGTCCATCTGCATGGTGGTGATGCCGGCTTCCGTGCCGGCGACCTTGAAGTCCATGTCGCCGAGATGATCTTCGTCGCCCAGAATGTCCGAGATGACGGCGAAGTCGCTGCCTTCCAGGATCAGGCCCATGGCGATGCCCGACACCGGACGCTTGAGCGGAACGCCCGCGTCCATCATCGAGAGCGAACCACCGCAGACGGTGGCCATCGACGAGGAACCGTTCGACTCGGTGATGTCCGAGAGAACGCGGATGGTGTAGGGGAACTCGTCCTTGGTCGGCAGCACCGGGTGCAGCGCACGCCAGGCGAGCTTGCCATGACCGACTTCACGACGACCCGGCGCACCGAAGCGGCCCACTTCACCGACCGAATAGGGCGGGAAGTTGTAGTGCAGCATGAAGTTTTCATAGTGCAGGCCGGTGAGGCCGTCGATCATCTGCTCGGCGTCCTTGGTGCCCAGCGTGGTGGTGCAGATCGCCTGCGTTTCGCCACGGGTGAACAGGGCCGAACCATGGGTGCGCGGCAGGAAGCCGACCATCGCCTCGATCGGACGGATCTGGGTGGTGGTGCGGCCGTCGATGCGCTGGCCGTCCTTCAGGATGGCGCCACGGACGATCTCGGCTTCCAGCTTCTTGGTCAGCTTGATGCCGGCCATCACGGTCTGGGCGTCGAGGCCGTCTTCCGTGAACATCGCCTTCGCCTTGGCGCGGGCTTCGTTCAGGGCGTTCGAGCGGGCCGACTTGTCGGTCAGCTTGTAGGCGGCGGCGATGTCGCCACCGATCAGGTCCTTGAGCTTGGTCTTGAGCGCGCCGAGATCGTCGCCCTTGGCCATTTCCCACGGATCCTTGGCGGCCTTTTCGGCCAGCTGGATGATCGCGTCGACGACCTTCTTGCTCGCTTCATGGGCGAACAGGACGGCGCCGAGCATGACGTCTTCCGACAGTTCCTTGGCTTCGGATTCGACCATCATCACGGCGTTGCTGGTGGCAGCGACGACCAGGTCGAGTTCGCCGGTCTTCACTTCGTCCAGCGACGGGTTCAGCTGATATTCGCCATCCTTGTAACCGACGCGGGCAGCGCCGATCGGGCCCATGAAGGGCACGCCCGACAGGGTCAGGGCAGCGGAAGCAGCGATCATCGCGACGATGTCGGGCTCGCTCTCGCCATCGAACGACATCACCTGGGCGATGACGTTGATTTCGTTGTAGAAGCCTTCGGGGAAGAGCGGACGGATCGGACGATCGATCAGGCGCGAAACCAGGGTTTCCTTCTCGGTGGCGCCACGCTCACGCTTGAAGAAGCCACCCGGAATGCGGCCGGCGGCCGAATATTTTTCCTGATAGTGGACGGTCAGCGGGAAGAAGTCCTGGCCTTCCTTCACCGACTTGGCAGCGGTCACGGCGCACAGCACCACGGTTTCGCCATAGGTTGCCAGCACGGCGGCGTCGGCCTGACGCGCGATCCGGCCGGTTTCGAGGGTCAGCGTCTTGCCGGCCAGCTCGATCGAAACTTTCTTTACATCGAACATATATGTTCCTTTGCCCACCTGGCCCTATTGCCGGGCGGGGCCTCATATGCGGACGAAACCGGTCCGCGGCGGTTGTGGAGCATCGTGTGGCCCCTGAAACGAAACGGGGCGCCGGATTGCGCCCGTCCCGAATGACATCCCCAAAAGGACGTCCGTTAGAATCGGAAACGGCCCCGAATGGGGCCGTCCCTTATTAGCAGGCTTACTTGCGCAGGCCCAGCTTGGTGATGAGGTCGGTGTAGCGAGCCGCATCCTTCTTCTTCAGATAGTCCAGCAGCGAACGGCGCTTGTTGACCAGCATCAGCAGGCCGCGACGGCTGTGGTTATCCTTGTGGTGACCCTTGAAATGCTCGGTCAGGTTCGAGATGCGCTCCGACAGGATCGCAACCTGGACTTCCGGCGAACCGGTGTCGCCTTCGACGCGGGCATGTTCCTTGATCAGCGCTTCCTTGCGCTCTGCAGTGATCGACATCGGGCTTCCTTTCGTATCTAGAGATTGAAGCCGCGCACCACCCGGATCTCCGGGCCACTGGACTCCACCAGCGCGACGGGCGTATCGCCCAACATCGCCAGCAGGAGACCGGTGTGCGGTTTCCCCATGAGCATCTTCCCCTGTCGGAGTGCCAATGCTTCATCGGGAGAGACTGCAAGAACCGGGATATCGTCCAGCCCTGCCGTCAACGGGAGCATAAGCTCGCCGATGTCGCCGCCCCTAGCAGCTTCGTCCAGTTTGTCCAGCGAAATCGCGGTTTCCAGGGTGAAGGGCCCGGCCTTGATCCGCCGCAACATGGTGACATGGCCGACCGTGCCGAGCGCCAGCGCGATGTCGCGGGCGAGGGAGCGGATATAGGTGCCCTTGGAGACATGGGCAGTGAGGGTGACGGAGGCGAGCGCGCCCTCCTCCTGTTCCTGCCCCGCGATCGCCAGCGCATGGATCGTCACCGATCGCGTCTTCATCTCCACCTGCTCCCCCTTGCGGGCGAGGTCATAGGCGCGCTGGCCGTCGATCAGGATCGCGCTATAGGCGGGGGGCGCCTGCTCGATGGGGCCGGTGAAGCGCGGCAGGATGGCTTCCAGCTCGGCCAGCGTCGGGCGCACGTCACTTTCCGCAATCACCTTCCCCTCCAGGTCGAGCGTGTCGGTCTGTGCGCCGAAGGCGATGGTGAAGTCGTAGATCTTGTCGCTGTCGAGCATCCGGCCGGCCAGCTTGGTCGCCTCGCCGATCGCGATCGGCAGCACGCCGGTCGCCAGCGGATCGAGCGTGCCGCCATGGCCGACCTTCCATTTCTCCGTGCCGCCCAGAACCTCGCGCTGGGTCCGCAGCGCGCGCTTCACTGCGCTGACCGCCTGGGTCGAGCCAAGGCCATGGGGTTTGTCGAGGATAAGCCAACCGTGCATGGCGGCGGGCCTTATATGTCCCGCCTTGGCGTGTCAGCCTTTAATGCGCTATTCCCGCCCCCATGACGATCAAGCTCATCTGCCTCGATGCCGACGATACGCTGTGGCACAATATGCGCCATTTCAACGCGACCCAGGACGCGCTGACCGACATGCTGCAGCCCTTTGCCGATGTCGATGTGACGCGCGAGCGGCTGATCGCCTGCGAAATCCGCAACCTGCCGCTCTATGGCTATGGCGCCAAGGGCTTCACCCTCTCGATGATCGAGGCGGCGGTGGAGCTGGCGGGCGACCAGCTGTCGACCGCGATGATCCAGGACATATTGGCGGCGGGCCGCGCGCTGCTGGCGCATCCGGTCGAGCTGTTCGACGGGGTGGAGGAGACGCTGGAGCGGCTGGCGAACATCGGCCCGCTGGTGCTGGTGACCAAGGGCGACCTGCTGCACCAGGAAAGCAAGCTGGCGGCGTCGGGCCTGGGCGACCTGTTTTCCGGGATCGAGATCGTCAGCGACAAGAAGGTCGACACCTTCCGCACCCTGTTCGCACGCCATGGTATCGCCCCCGAACAGGCGGTGATGGCCGGGGATTCGATGCGGTCGGACATATTGCCGGCGCTGGAGGCCGGCGCCTGGGCGGCGTTCATCCCGCAGGAGGGCGCCTGGTCGCACGAGCGGGCCCAGCCGCCGATCGGCGCGGCGCGCTATACCCAGCTGGAACGGCTGGGCGAACTGCCCGACTGGATTGCCGGCTTAGATTGATATCGTCATCGCGAGCGAAGCGTGGCGATCCATGGATTGCTTCGCTGCGCTCGCAATGACGAAAAGTCAGGCGGCGCGGGCGGCCCATTCGTCGGCGAGGATCGAGTAGATCACCGTGTCGCGGACATGGCCGGTCCAGGTGATGCGCTGCTTGCGCAATACGCCCTCGCGCACGGCGCCCAGCTTCTCCACCGCCTTTTGCGAGCGGATGTTGCGCGCATCGATGCAGAACTGGACGCGGGTGAAGCCACAGGCAAAGGCACGGGCCAGCAGTAGCGGCTTGATCCGGCCATTGAGCCCGGTGCCACGCACCGACGGCGTCATATAGGTGCCGCCCAGTTCCAGCCCATTATGCGCGGCATCGACATTCAGATAACCCGACATGCCGACCGGCTCGCCATCGGCCAGAATGAGAAACGTGTGGCGATTGGGCGTCGCCAGGATCGCGTCGAAGGTCGGATCGAAATCCGCGCCGGCAAGATGGTTGGGGTAAATCTCCCATACCGGATCGTCGATCGGGCAGATCGCGCGCAAGGCTTCGCGATGATGGTTCGCCAGTTGCTCCAGATAGAGGCCGGGCGCTTCGATCGGCGCCAGCAGATCGTCCATCCGGCTCATCCGCGCATCTGCTCGACAAAATGGCGACGGCACAGCGCCACATAACGGTCATTGCCGCCAATCTCGGTCTGGGCGCCCTGGCGGATCGCCCTGCCCGACGCATCCACGCGCAGGTTCATCGTCGCCTTGCGACCGCAGTCGCACACCGTCTTGATCTCGGTCAGCGCGTCGGCAAGGCCGAGCAGATGGGCGCTGCCCTCGAACAATTCCCCCTGAAAATCGGTGCGCAGGCCGTAGCAGAGAACGGGGATGCCGAGGCTGTCGCTGACCGCGGCGAGTTGCCAGACCTGATCGCGGGTCAGGAACTGCGCCTCGTCCACCAGCACGCAGGAGAGTGGCGTCGCGTCATGCTGGGCGGCGATAGCGGCAAGCATGTCGACGCCCGGCTCGAACAGATGGGCCTGCGCCTCCAGCCCGATGCGCGACGCGATCCGACCATGGCCGAAGCGATCGTCGACCGCCGCAGTCCACAGCATCGTCGCCATGCCGCGTTCCTGATAGTTGAAGCTCGATTGCAGCAGGGTCGTCGATTTGCCCGCATTCATCGAGCTATAATAGAAATAGAGCTTCGCCATGGCCGCGCTTTAGCGCAGCGTGGGCGCAACGCCAGCCAGGAAACGCACCAGCGCATCGGCGAGCGCGATCCGCTTGTCGGAGAAGCTGTGATCGGTCGGCCAGACCATCAGGCGGGTGTTAGGATTGGCCGACTGGGCATCCGCCCCCACCTTGCGCGCCATCGCGCCGATACCGCGATCCGCACCGATGATGATCAGCGGACGGCGGCCATAGCCGACCAGCTTGCGGCCGAGGTCGAACTTCTGCGTATCGCCCTTGATCTCGGCGGTCAGGCTTTCATAGCTGGCGCCGGCAAGCGGCGGCAGGTCGCCCGCCACCTCGGCCTTCCACCCTGCCTCCCCCTGTGGCGTCGCCAGCGACGCGACGGTCTGGGCCGGATCCCAGGGATCGATCAGGAACAGGCCGGCGACGCGCGGTTCGGCGGCGGCCGCCTCCGCCGCCATGAAGCCGCCCATGCTGTGGCCGGCGACCACGATCGCGCTGGTGTCGATGCGATATTTGGCGACGGTCGAGGCTTCCTCCAGGAACAGCAGCGCGTTGAACGCATCCTCCGCCGCGTTGGTGAAGGAGAAGATGCCGGGGCTGCCCCATGATCCGCGATAATGAAGGGTCAGGACATTCCAGCCGGCACGACGCGCGGCCTGGGCCAGGTCCAGATTCTGCTCATTCCCCGGAAAGCCGTGGAGCAGCAGCAGGGTCGGATGCACGCCGCTGCCGGCCGCGACATACATGACCGCATTCATCGCCCCCTCGCCCGAGGGAATGACGAACGCGTCCATCCGCGCGGGATTGGCGGCGTCGGGCGCGGGATCGGTGGTGACGGCGGGATGGATGGCGGGTTCGCGGGCGATGGCGGGTGTAGCCAATGCCAAGGCGGTCATACTGATTATCCCGCTCGTTTTCATGCGTCTGCCCCTCTTTATCTTCCGGTTCCGGGAAAGACGCTGTTAGCGCTGCCGCACCGTCGCGTCGACGCTGGAAACATTCCGCGACCGGACGAAATGTGGCAAGATGCTTCGCACCTTCTCTGGAGCAAGCACATGGCGAACGCGCAAACCAGTGAAGCCTGTCTCTATCCCATCGTCCTCGTGCAGGACCGGTATAGCGGTGCCTATAGTGGCGGGGCATGGCTTGCACTGGCCGAGGGCGATCACTCCTGCGAGCAGGCTTCGCGGATAGGCTGGATCATGAGCCACGGCCCCAGCGGTAATGACCTGGAGGCAGCTGCGTTCTGGCAGGCTCATCCAGCCTGGATTGCTACAGGTAAAACGCCCGACGAGGCGATCGCGCGTTTACGCGCTCAAAATTCCATCGCAGCCATGGCCTAGTCCTCCCCCGGAACAGCGCTCCGGGGGCCAGCCTTTCAATCTTCGCTCTCGTCCTGCTCCAGGTCGCGGGCGACCTTGGGATCGCGGAGCAGCTTGTCGATATGGCTGCCCTCGTCGAAGCTTTCGTCCGACAGGAATTTGAGCTTCGCCGCATATTTGAGACGGATGCGGTGCGCGACTTCGCGCTGGAGATAGGCGGTGTTGGTGCGCAGCGCCTTGAGCACCGCTTCCTCATCCTTGCCGAGCAGCGACTTGATGAAGACGGTGGCGTGGCGCAGGTCGGGCGACATGCGCACTTCGGTGACGCTGACCACATGCTGGCTCAGCACATCGTCATGCACGTCGCCGCGCTGGAGAATGTCGGAAAGGACATGGCGCACCTGTTCGCCGACGCGCAGCAGGCGGACAGAGGGGCCTTCGGGCTGGTTGGACATAGTCAATAACTCCCCCTCCCCGGCCGGGAGGGTGCAGGTTGGATGGTGAGCGTAGCGGGCACGGCCGAATAGCGAAAGGGTGGAAGCGATTGCTTGCACAATCGCACCCACCCCCGGTCCTTCCCAGAAGGGAAGATCGTTCGCCTTGATTTACAGCGTGCGTGCGCGCTCTTCGACTTCGAACAGTTCGAGCGTGTCGCCCGGCTTGATGTCGTTGGTGTCCTGCAGGACCGCACCGCACTCCATGCCGGCGCGGACTTCGGAGACATCGTCCTTGAAGCGACGCAGCGACGCGATGTTGGTGCGCGACACGATGACATCGTCGCGGGTAAGGCGCGCGGCCAGACCCTTGCGGATGATGCCGTCGAGGACGAGCAGACCGGCGGCCTTGTCCTTCTTGCCGGCCGGGAAGACCTGCAGCACCTCGGCGCGGCCGACGATCGTCTCGATCCGTTCGGGGGCGAGCTGGCCAGCCATTTCGCCGCGAACTTCCTCAAGCAGGTCGTAGATCACGTCATAGTAACGCAGGCTGATCTTCTCGCGCTCGGCGAGCTGACGGGCCTTGGCATTGGGACGGACGTTGAAGCCGATCAGCGGCGCGCGGCTGGCAGCGGCCAGCGTGACGTCGCTTTCGGTGATCGCGCCGACACCCGAATGCAGGATGCGGACCTTGATCTCGTCGGTCGAGATGCGGTTGAGCGAGGACACGATCGCTTCGACCGAACCCTGCACGTCGCCCTTCACCACCACCGGATATTCGATGACCTTGGTGTTCAGCGCCGAGAACATATGCTCGAAGCTGGTCGGGGCAGCCGTGGTGCGCTTCTTGGTCGCCTGTTCCTGACGATAGGCAGCGACTTCGCGGGCGCGGGCTTCATTCTCGACGACGGTGAGCTGGTCGCCGGCCATCGGCACGCCCGACAGACCCAGAACCTCGACCGGGGTCGAGGGACCGGCGGTCTTCACCTGCTGGCCCTTGTCGTTGATCATCGCGCGGACCTTGCCGCTTTCCGAGCCGATGACGAAGGTGTCACCGATCTTCAGCGTGCCCTTGCGGACCAGCACGGTCGCAACCGCACCACGGCCCTTGTCGAGCTGTGCCTCGATCACATTGCCTTCGGCATCGCGATCGGGGTTGGCGGTCAGTTCCATGACCTCGGCCTGGAGCAGGATCTTGGTGATCAGTTCGTCGAGGCCGGTCTTCTTGAGCGCCGACACTTCCACGTCCTGGACGTCACCGCCCATGTCCTCGACCACGATTTCCTCGCTCAGCAGGCGCTCACGCACCTTCTGCGGGTTGGCGTCGGGCTTGTCGCACTTGTTGATCGCGACGATCATCGGCACGCCGGCAGCCTTGGTGTGGTTGATGGCTTCGATCGTCTGCGGCATCAGGCCGTCATCGGCCGCCACCACCAGGATGACGATGTCGGTGACGTTGGCGCCACGGGCACGCATTTCCGAGAAGGCTTCGTGGCCCGGCGTGTCGAGGAAGGTGATGAGATCACCGCTCTTCGTCTTCACCTGATAGGCGCCGATATGCTGGGTGATGCCGCCGCTTTCGCCGGCCACCACGTCGGTGCCGCGCAGCGCGTCGAGCAGCGAGGTCTTGCCATGGTCGACATGGCCCATGATCGTCACGACCGGGGCACGCGGCTTGAGCGTTTCGGGTGCGTCAGCCTCGCCTTCCATGCCGATTTCAACGTCGGCATCCGACACGCGCTGGATGCGGTGGCCGAATTCCTCGACCAGCAGCTCCGCCGTATCCTGATCGATCGGCTGGTTGAGCGTGACGGCCGTGCCCATCTTGAACAGGGCCTTGACCAGGTCCGCGCCCTTTTCGGCCATACGGTTGGCCAGTTCCTGCACGGTGATGCTTTCGGGCACCACGACATCGCGGCTCTGCTTCTCGCGCGGCTGGCTGCCGCCCGAATAATGGGCACGACGTTCCTTCTCGCGAGCGCGCTTGAGCGCGGCGAGGCTGCGGGCACGGGCGCTGTCGTCGTCCGCAAGCGCGCGGGTGACGGTCAGCTTGCCGGACTGGCGGCGATTGTCATCGTTGCGCTTGGCACGATCGGGCTTCGCCGGCTCGGGGCGCTTGACCGGCGCGACCGGGGTGAAGCGGCGCGGCGGCGGCATGGTCGAGCTGGTCGTCGCCGGTGCGGCGGGGGCAGGCTCGGCTGCAGCAGCCGGCGCGGCCGGCGCTTCGACCGGCGCAGCCGGCTTGGCAGCTTCGGCGACCTTGGCCTGCTCGGCGGCTTCGGCAGCCTTGGCGGCCTCGACCTCGGCATTTTCGGCAGCCTGGCGATTTTCCTCGGCGCGGCGCTTTTCTTCCTCGCTGGCGGCAAGGCGTGCAGCATCCTCACGGCGGCGCGCATCTTCCAGCGCGGCCATGCGGGCTTCCTCGGCTTCGCGCAGCAGCTTGGCCTGCAGTTCCTGACGCGACATCAGGCTCTGCGGCGGCGCCTGGCGCACGGGGGCGGGCTGCGGCGCGCGCTGCTGCGGCGCAGGCGCGGCGGGACGGGGTGCGGCCGGCGCTGCGGGCGCGGCCGGCGTCGGATCAGCCTGGGGCGCAGCAGCGGGGGCGCCGCCGGTGCTTTCACCCGGCTTGCCCATGGGGACGCGGCGCCGCTTCACCTCAACCACGACCGTGTTCTTGCGGCCATGGCTGAACTGCTGCTGCACCTGACCGGACTCGACCGTGCGCTTGATCCCCAGCGGCTTGCGGCCCAGAACCGGCTTGTCTTCGTTGCTGTCACTCATCGACTATGTTTAACCCTTCACATCATCATCAGCCGGCGCAGCCGCCGACGCATCATTCCATGCAGCCTCATGCGCCTGCGCATCGGCGGAGTCCTGCTCCCCATGCACCGGCGCCCCGGTAGCGCATCCCAGATAGCTTTCCAAGCGGCCCAGAGCCGCACGCAGGCGCACTGTCGCCCGCGAGTCGGTCACCGCGATATGGACGACATTGTCGCGCCCCATTGCCATAGATAGGGCGTGCCGGTCCACAGGCAAGACGATGCCCGCAAGATCCGTGCCTTCCGCTTCCTGTCCCACGCGCAAGGCCTGGTCCAGTTTTCGATTGCCGTCCGTGCCCGCATCGGCGGCATGGAGCAGCATTTTCACCATGCCCTTGCGGCATGCGACGTCGATCTTTTCCGATCCGGTCAGCAGCATGGAGGCGCGAGCCTCCAGCCCCAGGCGGCTGAGCAGATCCTGCCGCAGCCCGGCCTCCACCAGATCGGGAAGATTGTCGGGAATTTCAAGAGCGCCTTCCTTGAAGGCGCGGGCGAGCGCACCCTTGAGCTTGCCCTTGGCCAGCGCCGTTTCCAGCTCGGCCCGAGACACGCCGATCCAGGCGCCCCGGCCCGGCGCCTTGGCGCGGACGTCGGGCAGAACCTGTCCTTCGGGGCCAATGGCCAGGCGGATCAGCGTTTCGGGATCGGCGCGGTCGCCGCTCAATATGCATTTGCGTTCGGTCATGCGCGCCCCTCCGCCAAAACGGACAAAAGGGCAAGACCAACGCTGTCGAGTAGACTTATTCTCTCATCGGGGAGTGTCCGCAGCATTGGCGTCCTCCCTGGCTGGAGAAAGGGCGCGGTCGGCGATCAACTGACCGCCGGCCGCATAATTTTCGGTCGAGACTTCCGAGATCACGATCTGGACGGCAGCCGCCGGCTTTCCCAGCCGCTCCACGAGCGACTGGGTGACGTCAGCAACGATCGCGGCTTTCTGCTCGCGAGTCGCGCTACCGGCCAGGCGGATGTCGACGAAAGGCATGTTGGCTTACGCTTCCTCGCCTTCGAACCAGTGGGCGCGGGCGGCCATGATGATCTCATTGCCCTGCTCGTCGCTCAGGCCATAAGCGGCCAGAATGCCGCCCTTGTCCTCATTGCCGCTGTCCGACTTGCGACGACGCTGGTCGACGCGCTTCTTCTGCACCAGTTCGTCGGTGGCCAGATCGGCGAGATCGTCGAGCGTCTTGACGCCGGCCTTGCCGAGCGTGACCAGCATCGCTTCGGTGAGGTGCGGCATGTCGGCGAGCGCGTCCTCGACGCCCAGTGCCTGACGCTCTTCACGGGCGGCCTGTTCGCGACGGTCGAGCGCTTCCTGCGCACGGCTCTGCAGCTCGGCAGCCAGATCCTCGTCGAAACCTTCGATCCCGGCCAGTTCCTCGACGCTGACATAGGCGACTTCTTCCAGTTCGCCAAAGCCTTCGGCGACCAGCAGCTGCGACAGCGTCTCGTCGACGTCCAGCTCGTTCTGGAACATTTCCGAACGGCTGACGAATTCCTTCTGGCGCTTCTCGCTGGCGTCGGCCTCGGTCATGATGTCGATCGCCTTGCCGGTCAGCTGGCTGGCGAGGCGGACATTCTGGCCGCGGCGGCCGATGGCGAGCGACAGCTGATCGTCGGGAACGACGACTTCGATGCGCTCTTCTTCCTCGTCGATGACGACGCGGGCGACCTGGGCCGGCTGCAGCGCGTTGACGACGAAAGTCGCGGTATCTTCCGACCAAGGGATGATGTCGATCTTTTCACCCTGCATTTCCTGCACGACGGCCTGGACGCGGCTACCCTTCATGCCGACGCAGGCGCCGACCGGATCGATGCTGCTGTCGCGGCTGATGACGCCGATCTTGGCGCGCGAACCCGGATCGCGGGCGGCGGCCATGATGGTGATGACGCCATCATAGATTTCGGGCACTTCCTGCGCGAACAGCTTCTTCATGAATTCGGGGTGCGCGCGGCTGAGGAAGATCTGCGGACCGCGATTTTCGCGGCGCACGTTCAGCACGACCGAACGGATACGGTCGCCGACGCGGACGACTTCGCGCGGGATCTGCTGGTCGCGGCGGATCACGCCTTCGGCGCGGCCCAGATTGACGACGACATGGCCGAATTCGACCGACTTGACGACGCCGGTGATGATTTCACCCACACGGTCCTTGAACTCGTCGAACTGACGTTCACGCTCGGCGTCGCGGACCTTCTGGAAGATCA
The DNA here is from genome assembly GCF_002708645.1 of Sphingobium sp. IP1. NCBI lineage: Bacteria > Pseudomonadati > Pseudomonadota > Alphaproteobacteria > Sphingomonadales > Sphingobiaceae > Sphingobium > Sphingobium sp. IP1. Next base: position 80,968 of record NZ_NOIW01000009.1, on the reverse strand, counting down.
CCTGCTTGGCCGACTGGGCGTCGATACGGCCCAAGTCGATCGCGGGCAGCGGATCGACGATGAAGTCGCCGACCACGGCGTCCTTCTTCAGCTTGGCGGCCTGCTTGAGGTCGACCTGCTTGAAATAATCCTCGACCACCTCGACGACTTCGACGACGCGCCACAGGCGCAGGTCGCCGCTGTCCGGGTCCAGCTTGGCACGGATGTCATTCTCGGCGCCGTAACGGGCACGGGCGGCGCGCTGGATCGCATCTTCCATCGCCTCGATGACGATCGCTTTGTCGATCATCTTCTCGCTGGCGACGCTGTTGGCGATCGCGATCAGCTCGGCCTTATTGGCGGAAATGGCGTTGGCCATGACGATAAAACCCTTATTCCTCGGTTTCGAACTCGTCCGCCCCATCGGAGGAGAGCGGCATGGTAGCAGAAATCAGTGCATCGGTCAGCATCAGCTTGGCATCGCCGACCAGCGCGAACGGGATGGTGACATCGCCGGCCTTGGCATCCTGGAACAGGATATCCTCACCCTCGACGCCCTTGAGGATGCCACGGAAGCTCTTGCGCCCCTCGACCACTTCGGTCGCAGCGATCTTCGCTTCATGGCCCGCCCATTCGAGAAAATCGTGCAGGCGGGTCAGCGGCCGGTCGATACCGGGCGAGCTGACTTCCAGACGATAGGCTTCCTCGATCGGGTCGACTTCATCCATCACGTCGGACAGGCGGCGCGAGATCGCGGCGCAATCCTCGATGACCAACTGCTTGGTCTTCGGGTTTTCGGCCATGATCTGCAGCGTATATTCGTCACCCGATCCGAACAGCTTGATGCGCACGAGGTCGAACCCCAGGGCCTTTACCTCGGGCTCGATCAATGCGGTCAGTTCGGCGATGTCCGCCATGGATACTCCAGAAAATAGACAGGTCTGCTTGTTGCCGCCGCAGGCTTGGTGCCTGCGACCCTGACATGTGTGACGATGTAAGGAAGCAATATCCATATAGGCAGGTTGCCAATGACCTGCAACATGTTTCGTAAAATGCGCTATTTCAGGGGTCTGCCCGCCCCGTCCAGTCGCGCCACATCCACGCCAGCAGATAGGGCCGGGCCAGCGCCCGGTCCAGCGCATAGGGAATCCAGCCGGGACCGAAGGGCACATAGAGGCGCACCGGCACCCCCTGCCCCCGCGCTACCTTCCGGCAACGGCGACCCGGAAGGCCCCGCAACTGCTCCAGGCTGCACGGCGTGCCGGCGTCGCGCAGCAGGGCCAGCGCCCGGTCGGCCAGCGCGGGGCGATGGGTGGCGATCGCGACCGGCGCCGCGCGGCCGGCCAGCGCCTCGACCAGCGTCAGATAGGCGGCATCGGGATCGAGCGGATCGCCCGCCGGATCGGGCCACTCCCCGCGCACCACCCGGACCGGCGCGCTGCTGTCGCGCAGTCGCACCGCGTCGGCCTGACTGCGCTGCCAGCGGGCGGGCAGGACGATGCCGGTATCGGGAAAGTCGGGCAGAAGCCGTTCGACCGCCGCCAGCGTCTCGTCCGCATCCAGCGGACCATGGGCGTCGAACACCAGCGACAGGCCGGACTGGCGCGCAATCTGCGCCAGTTCGCGCAGGCTGACCGGATCGAAACGCAGGGGCGGCGCCTTCACCGACAGGCTGAGGTCCAGGCCGCGCGCCCGCTGTGCCACCCGCGCATAGGCGGCCATGATCGACGAGGGATCGCCCCCCACCCCTTCGAAATAGCCGATCGTGGTGGCGGCGCCGGCGCGGGCCTGTTGCCGGGCGATCGCCACGGCATGGGGGGCGTCGGGCGCCGGGATGACCCGCCCCAGCGCGCCGGGCAGGGCATAACGCGTGTCCCGCAACAGGCGCCAGGCCGCCCCGCCCCTCACCGCCGCAACAGCCGTTGCCGCGACCAGACAATAGCGTCCGCCGCAAAGGCCGCCGCCCCGCGCAGATTATAGGGATAGGTGCGCAACTGGACGCAGTCATGCTCCGTCTGGGTCCAGAGCTTGCGAATCCAGGGTTCGGCGACGCCGAGAAATTCGAAACTGTGCAGCCGCGCCTGCGCCGCCCAGCCGATGGCATGGAGCATCAGCAGCCCGCCGGGCGAACAGGCGTTGAAGGCCGCGTCATGGCCGATCTTGAACAGCCAGTAGCGGCCGTTCCACAGCACCGCCATCTGCATCGCGATGGCGCGACCGTCGATCCGCAGGAAGGAGATGCGCAGATCGCCGCGCTGCGCCACCGCGCGGAAGAAAGCGCGGAAGATCGCCGCCTGGCGCGGGTCGGTGGCGATGGCGGTGCCCGCCTCGCTCTTCCAGCCCAGCGCCTCGACCGCGACAGCCTCGTCGAACAAAGCGTCGAAATTGTCGGTGTCGGGCGCCAGCGTCTCGCACTGGAGCAGGCCGCACCCTTCCGCCTTGCGCCGGGCGCGACGGAAGTCGGAGCGGCGACCGGCGTTGAAGCGGCTTTCCGGGTCGCGCCAGCCCTCATCCAGCGCGATATGGGGACAAGCCATAGCCGGCCGCACGACCAGCCGCCCGCGCCGCCGCACCGCCCGCGCCAATGCGGGGATCAGGGGCGACCCGGCGGAGATGCGATCGAGCAGCAGCGGATGGGGCAGGCGCGCGATCGCGCCGGCCAGCGCATCGGCCGCCGCCGTCCCGTTGCACAGCATGTCGCCCGGTTCATAGGTTTCGCGCGCGCCGATCATCCGCCAGCGGGCGAGCGCGCCAGCATCCCGGCACAGCGGCAGCAGGGCGACCAGATCGCTCCCCGCCCAGACTGTCATGATGCGGCTTGGCCCGGCGGCAATCAGGTCGTTCAGCGTGAAGGCGAACAGGCGGGTCTGGGTCGGCCAGTCGGCGCGCGCCTCCAGCCTTTCCCAGGCGCGGGCAAGCACGGTCGAATCCAGCGCGTCGGCAAGGCATAGCGGCTCGACGCGCAAGGCGCCTGCCTGCGCGCACGCAGCATCGAAATCCGATACGCCGTGCAGCACCATATTCCCCCTCTTGCCGCCCCGGTCTCTAGCGGCAGAAGCTTAAGAAATCGGCAGATCGCCGATGAGGCTTGCATCCATGCCCGCATCCGGTGGAGGATGCGGGCATGGAACCCCCGCCGAATAATCGGCTTTCCCCCGCGAATATTATAACAGGAGTTTCCCATGCTGCGCGTGATGGCCGTCACTCTCCCCCTCGCCCTGCTGGCCTGTTCAGCCGACGATGCGACCGGCCAGAATGCTGGTGCGACCGCGGGGGAAACGCCGTTCAAGACATCGGTGATTGCCGATTTCGAATCGCCCTGGGCGATGACCTTCCTGCCCGACGGACGGATGCTGATCACCGAAAAGGCCGGCGAGATGATCCTGTTCGATCCGAAGAACGGCACCAAGATCCCGGTCGCCGGCATCCCCAAGGTCGATAGCGAGGGTCAGGGCGCGCTGATGGACATCGTCCCCTCGCCCACATTCGCGCAGGACAAGAAGGTCTATTTCAGCTTTTCCGAAGTCGGCCAGGGCGATCGCGCCGGCGGCAAGGGCGTGGCGCTGGCCACCGGCATCTTCGACCAGGCGAGCGACGGCACGACCAGGCTCGCCGACGTGAAGGTCATTTTCCGTGCCAGCGATTATGTCGAGGGCAATGGCCATTATTCAGGCCGCATCGCCTTCTCGCCGGACGGCAAATATCTGTTCTTCACCAATGGCGAGCGACAGAAGTTCGAGCCGGCGCAGGATCCCAAATCGACCCTGGGCAAGGTGCTGCGCCTCAATCTGGACGGCACGCCGGCGGCGGGCAATCCGCTCAGCGCCAAGGGCTTCAACCCGGCGGTCTGGTCCTATGGCCATCGCAACCTGCTGGGCATCGCCTTCGACAAGGACGGGCGCCTGTGGGAACAGGAAATGGGGCCCAAGGGCGGCGACGAGGTCAATTTGATCAAGCCCGGCCTCAACTATGGCTATCCGCGCGTGTCGAACGGCAGCCATTATGACGGCCGCGACATTCCCGATCACACGCCCGGCGACGGCTATGAGGCACCGAAGGTCTGGTGGAATCCGGTGATCTCGCCGGGCGGCCTGATCTATTATTCGGGCGACCTGTTCCCGCAATGGAAGGGATCGCTGTTCATCGGCGGCCTGTCGAGCCAGTCGCTGGTGCGGGTGAAGCTGGACGGCGAAAATGCGGAAAAGGCCGACCAGTGGGACATGGGCGCGCGCATCCGCGAAGTCGAACAGGGGCCGGACGGCGCGCTGTGGCTGCTGGAGGATGGCGGCAAGTCGCAGGGCCGCCTGCTCAAGCTGACGCCCAAGGCATAGACGGCGGCATGACCGATATGGATGCCCTGCCCGCGCGCAACGGGCAGCAACTGGCGCGCGCCGACATCATTGCCCTGGCGGGAACACCCCACGCCCTGATCGACTGCGACCTGGAGGCGGCGGAGCTGGCGCAGCTCGACCTTACCGGTTGGCAGTTCGAGCGCTGCAACCTGCGCAACGCCGATCTGGCCGGCGCCGTGCTGGAGCGCACGCGCTGGCAGGGCTGCCGGGGCGGCGGCGCGGATTTCACCGGCTGCGACCTTAGCGACGCGGTGCTGACCGGATGCGACTTCAACAATGTCGTGCTGCGGCGGGCGCGGCTGGAGGGCGCCCAGCTGGCCCAGTGCAAGCTGACCGGCGCCGACCTGTCGGACCTGCGCGCGCTGGAGATCGACATGGCGGAATGCCTACTGATCGACGCACGGCTGCCCGGCCTGTCCTTCCGCAAGCAACGGCTAAGCCGCATCGATTTTTCGCAGGCGGACCTGCGCAAATGCGATTTCCGCATGGCCAGTTTCGAAGGCTGCAGCCTGCGCGAGGCGATGCTGGACGGCGCCCGGTTCGAGGGCGCCGACCTGCGCGGCGCGGACATAGGCGGCGTGCATCTGGGCGATGCCAGCCGCTTTCGCGGCGCCACCATCTCCCGCGACCAGGCCGGCGAACTGCTCGCGGAACTGGGGCTCAAGGTGTGCTGAGCCGTCCTATCGGACCGGCGGCATTTCGCTCGCCACCATCTCGCCAGCACCCCGGCCGATCGACCAGAGGCGCCGGGGCGCCTTGGGATCCCAGTCGATCGCCTGGCCCGGCGTGGCAATCCCGATCGTGCCGACATGCTCCAGCACCGATCCCGCCTCGGGCAGTTTCAGCGCATAGACTTCGGGCCGGTCATGACCGGTGGCATAGATCAGCCCGTCGGCGCCCCAACTGAGGCCGGAACAGCTTTTGGGGGCAAAACGGGCCAGCACGTCGGCCGGGAAGGCCCAGCTTGCCTCCGCCCGGAAGGCGTCGTCCATCCGCACCAGCAGCGTATAGCGATAGTCGCGGCCCGGCTCGCCGCCCTTGCCCTCATAATTGGCGAAGACCGCCCACCATTTGCCGGCATGCCGATCCATGACGGTCAGCGATCCGGGGCCAAAGCCCAGGCTGACACTGCGAACATGTTTCAGCGTCTTCGTGTCGAAAATCTCGACCGCGCTGGTCTGCGGCACGGCCGGATAGTTGGACGCGGCACAGACCAGTTCGGCGCCGACCACGGTGCAGCTGTTCATGTGCGGATAGAGGCGGCGCTCCCCCTGCCACTGCGCCACGCGCCGGCCGTCGGCGATGCGATATTTGCCGATCCGGTTATTATCGATCGCATAGACATAAGTGCCGTCCGACGCCGCACCCTGATGCGCTTCCGGCGCCTTGATCCGCAGGCTGACGGGGGATGGCGGCGGCGATGGCGCTTCCGCCGGCGCCTGGGCGATCGCCCCGCCCGCCAGCCCCAGCAGCGCGGTGCCGACAAGCAGCGCCCTTACCATTTGACCGAGGCCCCGACGTAGAAGGTGCGACCATAGCGTTCATTCTGGATCACCCAGTCGCGCACGCCGCCCTGATATTGGCGGGTCGGCTCGTCGGTCAGATTCTGCCCTTCGGCAAAGAGGCGCACATTCTTCGTCACATCCACCCCGATCTTCGCGTCCAGACGACGCAGATCGTCATTATACTGGTCATTGAGGCGGATATCACCCGCCGACAGCAAGGCGCGGCCGGTATGATGATAGGCGACCGACGCTTCGACGATACCCTTCTGGTAGAAGAGCTGCGCGCCCCAGAGCAGCTTGGACTGTTCGGGGAAGGCAACGGTGCCACGGTCCGGCATGCGCAGGCTGGAGTCGATCAGGGTGAGGTTGAGGTTCATGCCAAGACCCGAGAGCAGGCCCGGCAGGAAGGTGAACTGCTGCTGCCAGGCGGCTTCCAGGCCGATGATATCGCCCTTGTCGGCGTTGAGCGTCTGGCTGAAATTGATCCGGTCATAGGCGACACCGCCAAAGCTGCCGTCATTGATGGTATAGCTTTGCGTGAAGATCGGGTTGCGGATGAACTTGGCGAAGGCGCCGACGCTGATCAGGCCGCCGGGCGCGAAATACCATTCGGCCGACATGTCGAGATTGTCCGCGACATAGGGCTTGAGCGCCGGATTGCCGCTCGACACGCTGATCTCGTCCGCGCCCTCCACCGTGACGGTGCCGCCCGGCGACAGGTCGGCATAGCTGGGTCGGCCGATGCTGCGCGAATAGGCAAGGCGGAAGACGGTGTCGTGCGACGGGGTCACGCGCACCACCAGACTGGGCAGCCAGTTGGTATAGCGGGTGCGGCCCGACGTCGGGCGGACGACGTCGCCTTCCAGCAGATAGCCGTCAATGTCCAGTTCGGTCCGCTCGACCCGCAGGCCGCCCGTGACCGACAGCGCGCCAAAGTCCAGATTGGCCATGGCATAGCCGGCATAGACATTCTCGCTGAGGTCGAAATCGCTCAGCGTTTCATTGGCCAGGCTGGTCGCTTCGTTGAGCACGAACTGCGCGCCGCCCAGCTTGCCCTGGGTATAGGCATCGACAAGGTCGGCATCGATCACCGGGCCGAGGAAATAATTGCGGCCATCGCCCAGCTTCACGATGACGGTGTCGCCAGACAGGCCATCCAGGGTGAAGCGGTTGGCGCTGCTGCCGCGCCCATAGACGTCATTGGAGGAATCGAAGCGCTTGTCGGTCCAGCGGCCATTGGCGCCGAACTTGACGAAGCTGTTCTGGCCGATCGTCGGCAGCTTGCCGGTCAGGTCGAGCCGGCCCTGCCAGGTCTTTTCCAGGCCATATTCATCCTGCGCCGAATATTGGCGGAAGCCCAGGTCCGACGGATCGAGATAGCCGTCGACCGGCACGGCGCTGAACAGCTTGTCCGAAAAATCGACCGCGACCGCGCCGGGATTGCCCCGGAACTGCCAGAGCTGATTGGGTTCGATCACTTCGTTGCGGGTGCGTGCCGCGCCGAAATCGAGCGACCAGTTGTCGGTCAGGTCCGCCGTGCCGCCGGCCATGAAGGACAGGACCGACTTTTCCTTATATTCCAGCCGCAGGTCGGAACGCTGCTCGCTGGTGGAGGCAATGCCGGTCAGGCCGTTGGCGTCCCAGTCGATATCGGAGAAATCGAGCCGGAAGCGCTGGCGATATTCATCCTCGGAGAATTTGGAATAGATGCCGCGGACATAGAGCTGGACGCTCTCGCCGCGCCAGTCGAACGAGCCGGCCGCACCGATCCGCTCGCGCTTGAGGCGATAGTCGTTATATTTGATGTTGACCGGCACGGCGCCGCGCGCGGCATCGGCGTCGGGCGTCCAGTCATCGGGATAGATGCCATAGCTGGTATAGGTGCGGTCGGAATAGCTGGCGCCCAGCAGGATGCCGAACTGTTCGTCCGCGCCGAAGCGGGTGCCGATGGTGACATCGCCCTTGATCGGCTGGTCGCCCTTGCGCAGTTCCTGATAGCCGACCTGCCCGTTCGCCTGGAAGATGAAGCGATCGTCGAAGTCGAAGGCGGTCTGGGTGACGAGGTTGATGGTCGCGCCGATGCCCTGGCCGGTCAGGTCGGCGGTTTTCACCTTGGCGACCTCCACCTGCTTCAGGAGCTGACCCGACAGGATGTCGAGCGGCAGGCGCCGGTCGAGCCCGTCGGGATTGCCGATCTCGAAGCCGTTGATGGTATAGCCGTTGAGGCTGGAGGGCACGCCGCGCACCGCGACATAGCGCCCCTCGCCCTGGTCATATTGGACGCCGACGCCGGGCAGGCGTTCGGCCGCTTCGGCCACATTCTTGTCGGGAAGCTGGCCCATATCGTCGGACGCGGTCACATCAACGATGCCCAGCGCCGCCCGCTTCTGGTCGATGGAACGCTGCAACTGCGCGCGCTGGCCGGTGACGACGATGCCGCCATCCTCCTCGGGCAGCGGCTGCTGCGCATGGGCGGTGCCGGCGATCGCGAGTGCGAACAGGCTGATGGATGCCGCAAAAATCCTGGTCATGATCGAGTCCCCTCTGGTCGGGGTCGCGATTAGGAAAGCTGCGCGACAGCGGCGTTTCCGAAGCGCTGCACCGCGATGACCGATTGATGACATTTTGAAGACCGGACCATCTTGCCACCGCGAGAGACGCCCCCTTTCGGCCGCCCGCCCTGTTTCCTATCTTGCGGGCCTTCTCCTCCCTCTCCCTCATCTGGAGACCTGCATGAGCGCTCCCAAGCTGTTCCAGCCCTTCGATGTCGGCGGCCTTGCCCTCGACAACCGCATCGTGATCGCGCCGATGTGCCAATATTCCGCCGTCGACGGCGAGATGAACGACTGGCACCTCATTCATCTGGGCCAGCTTGCCCTGTCCGGTGCCGCGCTGCTGACGATCGAGGCGACCGCCGTGCTGCCCGAGGGGCGGATCAGCCATGCCGATGTCGGCCTGTGGGACGATGCGACGCAGGCGGCGATGCAGCGCGTGCTGGACGGCGTGCGGCGCCACAGCGATATGCCCATCGCAATCCAGCTCGGCCATGCCGGGCGCAAGGCATCCACCGAAGTGCCATGGCAGGGCGGCGCGCAGATCGCGCCCGATGCGGCCAATGGCTGGCAGACGGTCGCCCCCTCCGCCCTGCCCTTCACGCCGGGCACCAACGCGCCGATGGCGCTGGACAAGGTCGGGATCGACCGGCTGCGCGACGCCTTCGTCGCGGCGGCGAAGCGGGCTGACGCGATCGGCATCGACGCGGTCCAGCTGCATGGCGCGCATGGCTATCTGCTGCACCAGTTCCTCTCGCCGCTCTCCAACCAGCGCGACGATGAGTATGGTGGCAGCCTGGAAAACCGGATGCGCCTGCCGCTGGAGATTTTCGATGCAGTGCGCGCCGCGTTCCCGGCGCACAAGCCGGTGACGATGCGGGTATCCGGCACCGACTGGGTCGATGGCGGCTGGGACATCGAACAGACGATCGCTTTCGCCAGGGCACTGGAAGCGCGCGGCTGCAGCGCCATCCATGTGTCGAGCGGCGGGCTAGACCCGCGGCAGGATATCCCTGTGGGGCCAAGCTATCAGGTGCCGCTGGCCCGCGCGGTCAAGCAGGCGGTGGATATGCCGGTGATCGCCGTCGGCCTGATCACCGATTTCGAGCAGGCCGAAGCGATCATCGGCACCGGCGACGCCGACCTGATCGCGATCGCCCGCACCATCCTCTATGATCCGCGCTGGCCCTGGCATGCCGCCGCGCATCTGGGCGCAAGCGTGAAGGCGGCGCCGCAATATCTGCGCTGCCAGCCGCGCCAGTATCGGCACCTGTTCGACGCGCCGAAGGACTGAAACGAAAAACGGGGCCTTTCGGCCCCGTTTATCCTTTTTTTTCGCGTTTTCCGAGTCAGCAGGCGATCCCGCCTGCTTCGAAAACGCTTTATACCAACCGGCTCTGCTTGACCGCCGCTTCGATGAAGCTGGCGAAGAGCGGGTGCGGGTCGAACGGCTTGGACTTGAGTTCCGGGTGGAACTGCACGCCCACGAACCAGGGATGGTCAGGCCGCTCGACGATTTCGGGCAGCGTGCCGTCCGGCGACATGCCCGAGAAGATCAGGCCGCCCTTTTCCAGCGGTTCGCGATAGCCGGCATTGACCTCATAGCGGTGGCGATGACGCTCGCTGATGTCGTTGCTGCCATAGATGCCGGCGACGACGCTGTTGCCCGCGAGCTTGGCCGGATAGGCGCCCAGACGCATGGTGCCGCCCAGATCGGTCTCGGCGGTGCGCTTCTGCAGGCCTTCCTTGCTCATCCATTCGGTGATGAGGCCGACGACCGGCTCGCTGGTTTCGCCGAACTCGGTGGTCGAGGCATTCTCGATCCCCGCCGTGTTCCGCGCGCCTTCGATGCAGGCCATCTGCATGCCCAGGCAAATACCAAAGAAGGGCACGTCGCGTTCGCGCGCGAACTTGACCGATGCGATCTTGCCTTCCGATCCGCGCACGCCGAAGCCGCCGGGGACAAGAATGCCGTGCATCGGTTCGAGGCTGGCGGCAAGGTCGTCGCCCTTCTCGAACAGTTCGGCGTCGATCCACTTGATGTTGACCTTCACCCGATTGGCGAGGCCGCCATGGTGCAGCGCTTCGTGCAGCGACTTGTAGGCGTCGAGCAGGCCGACATATTTGCCGACCACGCCGATCGTCACTTCACCTTCGGGGTTGAGCTGGCGATCCATGATGTCGGTCCAGCGGTCCATCGACGGCGCGGGCGCATCGGTGATGCCGAAGGCGCGCAGCACTTCATTGTCGAGACCCTCGGCATGATATTGCTCGGGCACGGCATAGATGCTCTTGGCGTCGAGCGCCGGAATGACCGCCTCGGGACGGACATTGCAGAAGAGGGCGATCTTCTTGCGCTCGCTTTCGGGCAGCGGATGCTCGGCGCGGCACAGCAGGATGTCGGGCTGGATGCCGAGCGAAGTCAGTTCGCGCACGCTGTGCTGGGTCGGCTTGGTCTTCAGTTCGCCCGCCGCCGCGAGATAGGGCACCAGCGTCACATGGACGAAGATCGACTGGCCGCGATCCAGATCATTATGGAGCTGGCGAATCGCTTCCATGAAGGGCAGCGATTCGATGTCGCCGACGGTGCCGCCGATTTCGCACAGCACGAAGTCGAGATCGTCGGTCTCCGCCGTTGCGAACGCCTTGATCTCGTCGGTGACGTGCGGGATGACCTGGACGGTCGCGCCCAGATAGTCGCCGCGCCGTTCGCGCTGGATGATGGTTTGATAGACCCGGCCCTGCGTGACATTGTCCGACTGGCGCGCCGACACGCCGGTAAAGCGTTCATAATGGCCAAGATCGAGGTCGGTTTCCGCCCCGTCGTCGGTCACATAGACTTCGCCATGCTGATAGGGCGACATCGTGCCCGGATCGACGTTGAGATAGGGGTCGAATTTCCGGATTCGCACGCGATAGCCCCGCGCCTGCAACAGCGCTGCCAAGGATGCGGCCATGAGGCCCTTACCAAGCGAGGAGACCACGCCGCCGGTGATGAAAATATACCGCGTCATGGGAGAAGAGGCTTAGCCTTATACAAACGAGTTGAGCAAGCGCGCGAATCCGCACGCTCGCAAAAAATATGGCGATGAACGACGAAAAGGTCAGTTAGCGAGCGGAACTGCGCCGTTCGCTGCCGAACCATTGCCGGCGGCACTGGCCGCACCGGCCAGCGGGTCGGCGTTGCCGGTCGCGGGCGCCGGGGCCTGCGTGGCGGGGGCCGACTTGACCAGCGAGGTGTCGATGTCGCCGCCTGCATGACGGACCGAGGCGATGACCGCCAGGGTGATCGACAGCAGGACGAAGATGGTCGCCAGGATCGTGGTCGAACGCGTCAGGAAATCCGCCGCGCCGCGCGCCGACATCAGCCCGGCCGGGCTGCCACCGACGCCCAGACCGCCACCTTCCGACTTCTGCATCAGAATGACGGTGACCAGCAGGGCAGCGACGATCGCCTGCACGACGAGAAGGAAGGTGAACATGCGGGTTCTTTTCTGTCCAATGAAGGAATGCGTTGGCGCGCACATAGCGATGATGGGCCGCCGGGGCAACCGGCGAGCCTGTCGATATGAACGAAGGCATGGATGAGGGCGCGTGCAGAGGGTGCCGCGGCTGGCCTTCCAGGGTCGATTGCGATTGGTTTCAGACATATTCCCCCTCCCGCCTGCGGGAGGGGGTCAGGGGGTGGGCTGGACGTCGCGAAAGCCCACCCCGCTGCGACTAACGCGCTGCGCGCGCAAGTCTCGCTGCACCCTCCCGCCTGCGGGAGGGGTATGGCAAGCAACCGCCGACTCGCATCAAGCCAGGACGCCCCCTCTTCCGCACGAAGAGAGGGCGTTCTGCATCAATCTGCGGCGGCGATCACCGGTTCGAACTTGGCGGCCGACAGGCTGGCGCCGCCGACCAGACCGCCGTCGACGTCCGGCAGGGCGATGATCTCGGCGGCATTGTCGCCGTTCATCGATCCGCCATAGAGGATGCGCATGGCATCGGCCTGGTCCTGGCCGATCCGGCTGGCGAGCGCGGCGCGCAGGGTGGCGTGCATCGACTGGATCGCCTCCAGCGTCGGGATGCGGCCGGTGCCGATCGCCCAGATGGGTTCATAGGCGACGGCCAGCCAGTCGGCGCTTGCGCCTTCGGGCAGCGAGGCGAGCAACTGGGCGGTGACCACTTCGTCGGCATCGCCCGCATCGCGCACGGCCAGCGTTTCGCCCACGCACAGGATCACCTTCATGCCCGCGGCATGGGCGGCGACCGATTTGGCGGCGACATCGGCGTTGGTCTCGCCGCGCGTCTCGCGCCGTTCGCTATGGCCGGTGATGACCCAGGTCGCCCCCGCCTCGATCAGCATCTCGGCCGACAGCGACCCGGTATAGGCGCCGCTCAATTCCATATGGCAATTCTGGGCGCCGATGAAGGCTGCGCCCTTCAGCTGCGACCCGGCCATGATCAGCGTGGCCGGCAGGCAAAGCCCGACTTCCACCGCCGGATGCTGCGCGGCGAGCTTGCCGATCGCCTCCACCTCGTCGAGATGCGCGCGCATCCCGTTCATCTTCCAGTTGCCGACCACCAGCTTGCGCCTGCTCATCGGTCCATGTCCCCTTGTGATTATTGCTGCACGTGCCCGCAGCGGGTCCCCACGGCATGCGCCGCGTCTCCTGGTTCCGCTTTCAGGCAATCAAGCCGATGGACGGCGATGCAGCATTTGTCCAGACCGTCCGCCACTGCCGCACTTGCCGCCGGGTCGATCCGCCCCTAAAGCGGGCCGCCATATCGCCGCATAAAAACCGGACATTCTCATGCTCTCTGTCTTCCGCAGTTTCATCCGTTCCAAATTCGGCGCCTTTTTCGCGATCCTCTTTCTGGGGTTGATCGCGGCGGCGTTTATCCTGGGCGACATTTCCAGCGGCAAGTTCGGGAGCGGCCTGGGCGGCGGCGACACCGTCGCCAAGGCCGGCGGTTCCAAGCTGCGCATGAGCGAGTTGCAGGACCGCATCCAGCGCGTGTTCGAAAATGCGCGCCGCGAAAATCCCGGCATGCAGATCGGCGATTTCTTCGCCCAGGGTGGCGGCAAGCAGGTGTTCGACCAGCTGGTCGCGGCGCTGACGCTCAAGCAGTTCGCCAGCGATCAGGGCGTCCATATCAGCAAGCGGCTGGTCGATGCGCAGATCGCGCAGATCCCCGCCTTCCAGGACGCGGCCGGCAATTTCAGCCAGGATAATTTCCGCGCCCTGCTGCAGCGCGAGCGGATCAGCGAACAGTCGCTGCGCGACGATATCAGCCGTGAAATCCTGCAGCGCCAGCTGCTGGCCCCGGTCGGCCTGGGTGTGAAGCTGCCCGACAGCGTGGCGCTGCCCTATGCGTCGCTGCTGCTGGAGGAACGCCAGGGCACGATCGCCGCGATCCCGGCCGCCGCCTTCCTGGACGCCAAGGAGCCGACCGACGCGCAGGTCGCCGATTTCTACAAGAAGAATGCCGCGCGCTACACCATCCCGGAACAGCGCCGCATCCGCTATGCCGTGATCGACAGCGAGCGTTTCGCCCAGGCGGCGCAGCCGACCGAGGCGGAAATCACCGCCGCCTACAACCAGAACAAGGCGGCCTATGCCGCCAAGGAAAATCGCAGCGTCGAACAGCTGGTGCTGCCGACCCAGGCCGCTGCCAAGGCGATCGCCGACCAGGTGAAGGCCGGCAAGACGCTGGCCGCTGCGGCGCAGGGTGCTGGCCTTGCCGTGTCGACCCTGACCGACCAGAGCCGCGAGGCGCTGGCCGCCACCGCGTCCAAGCCGATCGCCGACGCCGCCTTTGCCGCCAAGCAGGGCGAACTGGTCGGCCCGGTCCGTGGTTCGCTCGGCTGGATCGTGCTGCGCGTCACCGCGCTCAACAATGTCCCGGCCCGTGCGCTGGCGTCGGTGCGCGATGAGATCATCGCCACGCTGCGCACCCAGAAGGAAAAGCAGCTGCTGACCGACTTCACCGGCAAGATCGAGGACCAGATCGCCAATGGCGGCACCTTCGAGGAAGTCGCGAAGGATAATGGCCTGAAGCTGGAAACCTCGCCGCTGCTGGTGTCGACCGGCAAGCAGGTCGAGGACGAAACCTATCAGCCCAACAGCGACCTGCAGCCGCTGCTGGCCCCCGTCTTCGCGATGAGCGCCGACGATGACGCCCAGCTGGTGCCGATCACCGCCGACAAGCGCTATGCGCTGGCCGCGCCGGGCGACATCGTCGCCCCCGCCCCGCCGCCGCTCGCCAAGATCAAGCCGCTGGTCGTGGCCCAGTACAAGCTGAGCCAGGGCTATGAGAAAGCGCAGAAGGTCGCCGAGGACATCCGCGCCAAGGTCGCCAAGGGCACCAAGCTGGCCGATGCGCTGGCCCAGGCCGGCGTCAAGCTGCCGGCGCCGCAGGTCGTGGGTGGGCGTCGCGCCGACCTGATGCGCGGCCAGCAGCGCCCGCCGGCGGAAATCGCCATCCTCTTCTCGATGGCGGCCAACAGCGTGAAGACCCTGCCGATCGGCCAGGATCGCGGCACCTTCGTGGTGCAATTGAACGCCATCAAGCGTGGCGACGCCGCCGGTCAGCCCGAATTGCTGAACCAGGTCCGCACCCAGCTGGGCGACGTCGTGGGCGAGGAATATGGCGCCCAGTTCGAGCGCGCGATCGAGAAGGACATGGGCGTGACCCGCAAGGCGAACGCCGTGGCCGAAGCCCGGAAGGCGCTGTCCGCCACCAATAGCGGCGAGCAGTAAGATGGCGGCGCAGGGGGGAATGGCGGACGGCACGGCCGTCGCTCGCGCGGCACTGGCCCAGGGCCGTTCGGGTCTGGTGTGGCGGCGGCAGATTGCCGACACCGACACACCGATCTCCGCTGCGCTCAAGCTGTTCGAGCCGGACCGCGGCGACTTCCTGCTGGAATCGGTCGAGGGTGGCGCGGTGCGTGGCCGCTACAGCCTGATCGGCCTGGCCCCCGACCTCGTCTATCGCGCCGAGGGGGCAAAGGGCGAGATCAACCGCCAATGGGCGACCGATCGCGACGCCTTCATCCCCGCCGAACTGGATGCGTTGCAGGCGCTGCGCGCACTGGTCGCCGAATGCCGCGCCGATCTGGACCCCGCCCTGCCGGCCGCGCTGGCCTGTCTGGTCGGCTATTTCGGCTATGAGACGGTGGGCCTGGTCGAAAAGCTGCCCCGCCCGGCCGCCAACGACATCGCCCTGCCCGACATGCTGTTCGTGCGGCCGACCGTCATCCTGGTGTTCGATCGCCTGGCCGACGCCCTGTTCCTGGTCGCCCCGGTGTGGAAGGATCAGGCCGCCGACGCGGAAAAGGCCATCGCGCAGGCGCTGGAGCGGATCGACGCGACCGCCGCGCGCCTGGCTGCGCCGCTGCCGGCCGTGCCCGCCCCGGCCGACATTGCCGAGATCGACGTGACGCCGGTGCTGGAACCGGGCCGCTATGCCCAGATGGTCGATCGCGCCAAGGACTATATCGTCGCGGGCGACATCTTCCAGGTGGTGCTGGCGCAGCGCTTCACCAGCCCCTTCACTTTGCCGCCGATCGCGCTCTATCGGGCGCTGCGCCGGATCAACCCGTCGCCCTTCCTCTATTATCTCGACCTGCCCGGCTTTGCGCTGATCGGGTCCAGCCCGGAAATCCTGGTCCGCGCCCGCGATGGCGAAGTAACGATCAGGCCGATCGCCGGCACCCGCCCGCGCGGCAAGAATGCGGTGGAAGACGCCGCCAACCGCGCCAGCCTGCTCGACGATCCCAAGGAACGCGCCGAGCATCTGATGCTGCTGGACCTGGGCCGCAACGATGTCGGCCGCGTCGCCAGCGCCGGCAGCGTCACCGTGACGGAAAGCTATACGGTCGAATTCTACAGCCATGTGATGCACATCGTGTCGAACGTGGTCGGCCGGCTGGCGCCCGAAAAGGATGCGATCGACGCGCTGTTCGCGGGCTTCCCCGCCGGCACCGTGTCGGGCGCACCGAAGGTCCGCGCCTGCGAGATCATCGCCGAACTGGAGCCGGAAACGCGCGGCGCCTATGCCGGCGGCGTCGGCTATTTCGGCCCGGACGGCAATATGGACAGCTGCATCGTGCTGCGCACCGCCGTGCTGAAGGATGGCGTGATGCACGTCCAGGCCGGCGCCGGCATCGTCGCCGATTCGACCGCCGAATATGAGCAGCGCGAATGCGAGGCCAAGAGCGGCGCCCTGCTCGCCGCCGCGCGCGAAGCTGTCAGCCTGGCCAAGCAAGCCGGCTACGGGCAGTAACCGCCGCTAGCGACACGCCCGCCAGCCCGTCGCCCCGCGTTCCGCCTGGTCGAGGTGGAAATGGTCGCGATGGGCAGCATTATAGTCGGGCGAGAGCACGGTCGAGAAAAGGTCGCAGGCGCCATCGCGCACCTCACGCAGGAAGGTGGCGTCCCTGCCCTTCCCCTTCCAGTCGCCGACCACGCTGATCCGGTGGCCATCGGCCAGCACGAAGCCCGCGACATCGATCGCATCGGCCGTGGCATGTTCGCTGAAGTCGCCCTGGCTGCGGCCATACATGCGCCGGCAGCTATAGGAACCGAAATGGGTGATGCTGCGCACCGGCTGGCCGAACAGGCGCTGGGCGGCGGGCTGCACCACCTGCCATTCCCAGACGCGCAGGGCGGCAACCACCGGGCAGGATGGCGCCACCCCGGCGGGTGACAAGGCGATCATCCCCTTTTCCGCCTTCAGCCGGACCGCGTCGGCATAGCCGCACTGCCCCCCGCCCCCGCCCGGCTTCATCGGCGTATAGGCAATGCCGGCCCGGTCGAGCAGCGCCAGGCATTGCGCCCGATCGCCGGTCAGGGTGGCGAGCTTGCGACCGGTGAACAGGCCGACCGGCTGCGACAGGTCCAGCCCGGTCCACGGCAGATCCTGCGGCCGCTGGCGCAGCAGCGCGTATCCGACCCAGAGCAGGCCAAGGATGACAGCGATGATGACAAAGGCACGAAGGGTCAGATGAAGGCGGCGCATCCCCTAACCACGCCGGACCTGCCGCATTGGTTCCGACGTGACCGGATAGCCCAGATGCGCCGGGATGCAGAGATGCGGCTCGCCGTCGCGCTCCTCGAACCAGGGGCGCACCTTTTCCACGGGGATGCTGCGGGCATGGGCGGCGAGCGCGTCGAAACTGTCATATTGCGCCAGCCGTTCCAGATTGCGGCGGGTGGGGAAGATGACATGGCCGTCGCCGCCATCGGCGCGGGCGATGGTCGCGGCGGCGCTGCTCCAGAACAGGCGGACATTCTCAGTCGCGTCGACGCTTGCCTCCTGCCCCAGTGGCGCACGGGCGAGATAGAAGCGGGTATCATAGACGCGGATCGCCTTTTCCCGCGCCGATGGGTGCCAGCGGGCGAACGGCACCAGCGCATCCAGCGCCAGGGCGATGCCGCGCGGCGCCAGAAGATCGCCCAGCGGCGCTCCGTCGAGCAGGCCCGCGCGAATCGCCGACACGGTCGCGGCATCGACAGAACCCGCCAGACCGACGCCCAAACCGCTTTCCTCGATCGTCTCGCGAATGGCCGCGATCCGTGCAGCGACCTCGTCACTGGCAAGGTCGCTGGACATACGGGCGGCCAGCGCCCGATCGCCATCGTCGACGCCGCCGCCCGGAAAGACCAGCGCACCGGCGGCAAAGGCCATGGTCGCGGCCCGTTCCATCATCAGCAGGTCGGGCGCTGCCCCCGGCCGGTCGCGCACGATCACGATCGTCGCTGCGGGGCGCCCCGCGTCATTCTCTTGGCTCATGCCCCGGTCTAGGCCGCATCCGGCGGGGTGGTAAAGCCCCGCGCCGGCCAAAGGCGTCAGGCGGCCATCAGCGGAAGGCCGACATAATTTTCCGCGAGCGTGCGCTGCGCCGCCTGCGACCCGCGAATATAGTCGATCTCGGCCGCCTGGATGCGGCGGGCGAAACCGTCCATGTCGGGGAAGCGGTGCGTGATCGAGGTGAACCACCAGGAAAAGCGCTCCGCCTTCCAGACACGGGCCAAAGCGCGGGCGGAATAGCCATCCAGCCCGACATCCGATCCACCGCGATAATGGTCGACCAGCGCCTCGCTCAGCATGATGACGTCCGACGCGGCGAGGTTGAGTCCCTTGGCGCCGGTCGGCGGCACGATATGGGCAGCATCGCCGGCCAGGAACAGCCGGCCCCAGCGCATCGGTTCCGACACGAAGGAGCGCAGCGGCGCGATCGACTTCTCGAAGCTCGGCCCACGGGTGACGCGCGGTGCCGCGTCGGGGCCAAGGCGCAGGCAAAGCTCGTCCCAGAAACGATCGTCGGACCAGTCCTCGACCTGCTCGTCGAGGCCGCACTGGATATAATAGCGGCTGCGCGTGGGCGAGCGCATCGAGGCGAGCGCGAAGCCGCGCTCATGATTGGCGTAGATGAGTTCATGGTCGGCGGGTGGCACATCGGCCAATATGCCGAGCCAGCCGAACGGATAGACACGCTCGAACGTGCGCAGCACATGGGCAGGAATGCTGTTGCGGCTGACGCCATGATAGCCGTCGCAGCCGACGACATAGTCGCATTGCAATTCCTGCGCGACGCCATCCTGGCGCCAGCGGACCACCGGGTGATCGCCGTCCAGCCCCTCCAGCGTCACATCCTGCGCATTCCAGACGATCTCGACGCCGCGCTCCGGCGCTGCCTCGAACAGGTCGTGCATCACCTCCTGCTGGCCATAGACGGTGACGGCGCTGCCGCCGGTCAGCGCGGCCATGTCGATGCGGAACAGCGAACCGTCGAGCGAAATCTGGGTGCCGCCATGGACCAACCCCTCGCGATCGAGCCGGCTGCCGAGGCCCAGCCGATGCATCAGGTCGGTCGTCACCTGTTCCAGCACACCGGCACGCACCCGCCCCTCGACATAGGCCCGGTCACGCCGTTCCAGCACGACGGCGGCAATGCCCTCCGCCGCGAGCAGATGGGCCAGGAACATGCCGGCCGGGCCGGCGCCGATAATGGCTATGCTGGTGCGCATTCGCATCCTCTCATGATCCGGGCGCGCTGATGGCGCCCCTGTTTGTCCGATGCGCCCACCCTATCCGCACGGTCGGCGATGGACATGGGCGCACCAGCCTATTAATTGGACAATTCATCAGCCCCAGCGCACCCCGACGGGACCATAGCCGATGTCGAAACAGTCCTTCCCGACCTTCTACCTTTACGGGGAACCCCACAGGCTGGTGGCGGAGGGCTTCGTCCATGTCGAAACGCTGGACGATCGCTCACGTCCCAGCGAATGGACGATCAAACCGCATGCCCATAGCGAGCTGAGCCATATCTTCCTCATCACCTCGGGCGGCGGCGCGATGGAGGCGGATGGCGCGGAACTACGCTTCGTCGCGCCCAGCTTCCTGCTGGTGCCGGCCACCGCCGTGCATGGCTTCAAATGGCTGGAGGAAACCGCCGGCTTCGTCATCACCATGGCCGACGCCTATCTGCAGGATCTGGGCCGCCATGGCCCGGAACTGACCGGCCTGTTCGAGCGGCCCGACGCGATCGAGATGAGCGCGGCGCAATTGCCGCCGGTCGAACGGCTCGTCGCCGATCTGATGCGCGAACTCAGCTGGTCGGCGCCGGGCCACCGGGCAGCGGTCGATGCGGCGATGCTGTCATTGCTGGTCACCGCGCTGCGCCATCGCAGCGCCGCCGTCCATGCCGCCCCGCGCGCCGGACCGCATGCGACGATCGTCGCGCGGCTGCGCGAACGGATCGAACAGCGCTTCCGCCTGCGCGAACCGGTGTCGGTCCATGCCGCCGCGCTGGGCGTCAGCCAGACCGCGCTGCGCGTCGCCTGCGCGCGGATGGCGGGACGATCGCCGGCGCAGATGCTGGACCAGCGCGCCCTGCTCGAAGCGCAGCGGGCCCTGCTCTATTCCAACCTGTCGATTGCCGAGATCGGCTTTTCGATCGGCTTTGCCGACCCGGCCTATTTCAGCCGCTTCTTCCAGCGCAACATGGGCCTGTCCGCCCGCGCCTATCGCGAGGCGCAGCAGGGCGCGAACGGATAAGACACGCCGCCCGCCCTAGGCATGACGATCAGGACTGGCTGGCTGCGCCGCCCAGCAAGGCGTTCGCCACGTCGCGAGCATTGGCAGCAAGTTCGTCATCAGGCAATTCACCGGCCGTCCAGAAGGACAGCACACCGCGAAAGCCGAAGGCCAGATGCCGTGCCAGAGCGGGCAGCGCCGGGTGTCCTTCAACCAGGCCTTCGCCAGCACCGATCGCCAGGGTCCAAAGCGCGGTGGACTGCGCCAGCACTTCGCCATGGGTCGGCCCCGGCGTGCCGAGCCACCCCATCACCGCCCGGTTCACGCGCGGTTCTTCCAGCATCAGCTCGACCACCGTGGCGACCGCCAGCAGCACGCGCTGGCCGGCATCGTCGCGCCGCGGCTTGTCCGCGAAGCGCTGGGTCGCGGTGGCGATCCGCCGCGCCGACAGAGCGTGCATGATCGCGGCCTTGCTGCCGAACTGGTTGAAGGGCGTGGCGAAACTGACGCCCGCTTCGGTCGCCAGATCGCGCATCGAAAATTCCGCCTTGCCGTCGCGCAGCAGGCGTTCGGCCGCGTCGATCACACGATTGCGCACGGGTTCACCACGCGAACCGGTCGAGGGGGGCTTGATGGACGTCATGTCGATATCTATATCATGATATAATTGATGTTCAAATCATGGAGTAGGCCATGTCGGCGCTGATCCCCAAGACTTTCCTGATTACCGGCGTCAGTTCCGGCCTGGGCCGGGCCTTTGCCGAGGGCGCGCTGGACGCCGGCCATGCCGTCGTCGGGACTGTGCGCAACCCCAAGGATGCCGAAGCCTTTGCGGCGCTCGCGCCCGGACGCGCGCATCCGCTACTGCTGGACGTGACGCATCTGGACGCGATTCCGGCGGCCGTGGCGGACGCCGAGCGCCGCGCTGGGTCGATCGACGTGCTGGTGAACAATGCGGGCTATGGTCATGAGGGCGTGCTGGAGGAATCGTCGATCGACGATCTGCAGCGCCAGTTCGCCGCCAATGTGTTCGGCCCGGTGGCGATGATCAAGGCGGTGCTGCCCGGCATGCGCGAACGGCGGCATGGCCATATCGTCAACATCACCTCCATGGGCGGGTTCATCACCATGCCCGGCATCAGCTTCTATTGCGGCAGCAAGTTCGCGCTGGAGGGGATTTCCGAAGCGCTGGGCAAGGAAGTGGCGCCGTTCGGCATCCATGTGACGGCGCTGGCGCCCGGCCAGTTTCGCACCGACTGGGCCGGGCGGTCGATGGACCGCACGCCGCGCAGCATCGCCGACTATGACGCGGTCATGGACCCGATAAGGGCAGCGCGCCAGGCCAAGAGCGGGCAGCAGCCGGGTGATCCCGCGCGCGCGGCGCAGGCCTTGCTGGCTTTGGTGGAGGCGTCGACACCGCCGACCCGCCTGTTCCTGGGCGACGATGCGCTGGGCCTGGTCGAAGGCAAGATGGCCGCCATGGAGGCGGAGATCGCGCAATGGCGCGCATTGTCCCGCTCCACCAGCTTTGCCGCATAAGCGCGGCGATCCCCCGCCAACAGAAAGACACAGACCATGTTTGGAATAACGCCCCTGGGCTGGGTGCATACGCTCGGCAGCCTGCCCGCCATTCCACTGGCGGCCTATATGCTTGCGCGCCATGGCCGGATCATGCCGCGAACGGCACCGGGCATCGCCTATCTCATCTTCATGCTGATCGGTGCCGGCACCGTGTTCCTGGTGGCGCATCAGCCGGTCAGCTACGGCATCGGCACGGTGACGCTCCTGCTGCTGATCGCGGGCTATTGCGTGGACCGCATCCGCTTTCTCGGGCGGGCGCGGCGCTATCTGGAAACCGTCTTCCTCAGTCTCACGGCGTTTCTGCTGATGGTGCCGACCGTGACCGAAATCCTGCGCCGCGTGCCGGACGGTCATCCTCTCGTCACCGACCTCAAGTCGCCCTTGCTGCTGGGATCGCAGGCCGCGCTTCTGGCTATGCTGATCCTGGGCCTTGCCGCCCAGTTCATTGCCCTGCGCCGGCAAAATGGCGGGGACGCCTGATGTCGACCGCAATCGCCCGCTTGCTTGCACTTCCCCTGTCTGCGCTGGCGCTGATCGGCTCGGCTGCACCCGAAACGCGCTTCGATATCAGCCTGCCGGCTGCGCTGGGCGATGACGCATCGGGGCGGTTGCTGCTCTTTGCGGCGCCGCTGAGCGCCGACAATGGCAAGAGCGAGGATATCGACATCTATGGCCCCGACGACGCCCGCATCTTCGTGGCGGGTCGCGATGTCGCCGGTTTCGGGCCCGATCGCACCGTGAGCATCGATGCCGGGGAAAGCGCCTTCCCCAAGGGGCTCGCAGCCCTGGCGCCGGGGGACTATCGGGTACAGGTCGTGCTCGATCGGGACGGCGACTATAATTATGGCGGGCGGGGACCGGGCGACCTGGTCTCGAAGGTGGTGACGTTGCGCCTGCCGCTGGGCGCCAGGCCTTCAATTCCGCTTGATCACAGGCTGCCGCCGGCGCCCGCGCAGTTCGACGTCACCGGCCTGCCGCCGCGCGCCGCCGAACAGATCACCGCGTCGCGCCCGCATCTGCACGACGAACAGGTCGCATCGAAAGTGCTGACTCGCTTTCGCGGCATGCCGCAGAGCGTCGCCGCCTGGGTGCTGACCCCGCCGGGCTATGATCCCAACGGCCGCGTCACCTATCCCACGGTCTATACCGCCGGTGCGTTCGGCACGAACCACCGGGTAGACGGGCAGCAATTGTCGCGCATCTGGCACCTGATGGAGACAAAGGCCATTCCGCCGATGATCTGGGTGACGCTGGACTTTGCCTCGCCCACCGGCACGACCGAATTTGCCGACAGCGTCAATAATGGCCCCTGGGGCGAAGCGCTGACGCGCGAGATCATCCCGGCGCTCGAAAGCCGCTATCGGATGGATGCCAGGCCCTCGGGCCGGTTCCTCACCGGCCATAGTTCGGGCGGCTGGTTCGCGCTCTGGGCGATGGTGCGCTATCCCGCCTTCTTCGGCGGAAGTTGGGCCTCGTCACCCGATCCGGTGGATTTCCGGCATTTCATCGGCGTCGACCTCTATCAGCCAGGCGTGAACATGTATCGCGATGCCCAGGGCGCGGCCCGTCCGCTGGAGCGCGCCCATGGCGAGGTGAAGACGACGATCGCGCAGGTGGCGGGGGTCGAGACGGTGCTGGGCCGCGATGGCGGCCAGTTGCGATCCTTCGACTGGACCTTCTCGCCGCGCCGTGCGGACGGGACGCCGGCGCCACTCTTCGACCGGGTGACGGGCGCGGTCGATGCGCAGGTCGCGGCCTATTGGCGGGACAATTATGATATCGGCCACCGGATCGAGACCCAATGGCCACGCCTGCGCCATGACCTGGACGGCAAGGTCCATGTCGTGGTCGGGACCGCCGATTCCTATTATCTCGACGGCGCCGTCCATGATCTGGAGGCCACGTTCCGCAAGGTGGGAGGTCGTGCGGAATTCATCTATGTCCCCGGCGCGTCGCACAGCATCAACGAAGTCTATGCGCGGGATGGCGATCGCAACGCCTATTACCGGGAAATGGCGCAGGCCATGTATGCGGTGGCGCGGCCATCAGGGGCCACAGGCGGGCGCTGAAGCGAAATCCGTCGGCGGGCGGGAGGGTGTTTGACGCCCGGACGAGGCGCGGCTACCGCGCGGGGCATGATCGTTCTGCTCTCTCCCGCCAAGACGCTCGACTTCGAGCGCGCGCTGCCGCCCCTTGCCGTCACCACGCCGCATTTCGCCGAAGAAGCGCGCGGGCTCGCCAAGTCGGCCGCCAACCTCTCGCAGAAGCGACTGGCAGAACTGATGCATATCTCGCCGCGCCTGGCCAAGCTCAATGCCGACCGGTTCCGGGAATTTGCCGAATTGCCCGAACGGCAGGCGCTCTATGCCTTTGCCGGCGACGTCTATTCCGGTTTCGAAGTGGACACGCTGGACGAGGCGGCGGTGGCCTTCGCGCAGGATCATGTGCGCATGCTGTCGGGCCTTTACGGGCTGCTGCGTCCGCTGGATGCGATCCGTCCCTATCGGCTGGAAATGGGCACGCGCTGGGCACCGCGGCACAAGAAGCTGACCGACTGGTGGGGCGATCGCATCGCCGCGCTGCTGCGCGCACAGGCCGCGGAAGAGGGATCGGGCGTCGTCCTCAACCTTGCCAGCCAGGAATATTTCGCGGCGGTCGAGAACAGGCTGGACGGCCTGCGCGTGATCCATGTCGACTTTCGCGAGCCGGGGCCGAACGGCCCGCGCTTCGTGAGCTTCAACGCGAAGCGGGCACGCGGCATGATGGCGCGCTGGATGTGCGAACATCATGTCGCCGATGTCGAGGCCATGCAGGGGTTCGACAGTGACGGATATCGCTTCGATCCGGCCGAGAGCGACGCCGATCATTGGCGCTTCATGCGCGCCTGACCGGCGCAGGGCATCTGCCGCGAGGCGGCGCGCATGATGCCGCTTGCATTCCCGACAAGGCCAAGGCACGCCGCCCGGATGCACATGGATACAGATCTGGAAACCGCTCTGCTGGGCCCTGTCATCCCTGACCGGTCCTGCGGCGATTGCACCATTCTGACCGTCGACACGCCCGATTTCAAGAAAGCGGCGGGCGCGCCCTGCGCGCATCTGGGCGAGCAGGGATGCAGCATCCATGCGGTGCGCCCGCATATCTGCCGGACATGGTTTTGCGCATGGCGCCGGGTCCAGGCCATGCCCGATGAAGCCCGTCCGGACCGGTCCGGCATCCTGGCATCGATCGATTTCGTCCGCGAACCGCGCAACTGCTTCGAAGGCGTATCGATCATGGTTCGCATGCTGCCCGGCAGCGCTGCGATCGAGAATGGCATGGCCGGCGCGATCCTCGACAGTCTTTGCGATCAGCTGGTGCCCGTCTGGTTCAGCGACGGATCGCGGAAGATGTTGATGCATCCCGACAATGAGGTCGCCGCCCTCGTCCTGTCGGGGGACGCCGCCCCCGCCCACCTGCGCGCCGAAGTCGCCGCCTGGCGCGCGCGTTACATGAGCTTTTCATCCAAGGCGTGACACCGGCCCCGGCAAGCGCCGGTCGCCCGGCCGGTCATGTGGGACGCGGATGGCCCCTACCGCCGGCACATTGCTTGTGCCATTGATCGATCCATGACGACGCTGCGCCTCTCCGCCGAACCACGTCCGCTCGGCAAGAGCGGCATTTCCGTCTTTCCGATCGCCTGGGGCATGTGGCGCCTGGCCGGCGAGGATATCGCCGAGGCCCGCGCCAGGGTGGAGGCGGCACTGGACGCCGGCATCACCCTGCTCGACACGGCGGACATCTATGGCTGCGACACACCCGCCGGTTTCGGATCGGCCGAAACGCTGTTCGGCCAGATATTGGCGGATGCCCCTGAACTGCGGCACCGCATGATCATCGCCACCAAGGGCGGCATCCGGCCGGGCATCCCCTATAATAGCGGCGCAGACTATCTGGCCGAGGCCATCGATGCGTCCTTGACGCGAATGGGCATCGACCGGGTCGATCTCTACCAGATCCATCGCCGCGATTTCCTGACCCATCCGCAGGAAGTCGCCGCCAGCCTGACCCGCATGGTCGAAGCCGGCAAGGTGCGCGCGATCGGCGTGTCCAACTATGCGATTCACGAACTCGATGCGCTCCAGAGCTTTCTCGACCTGCCGATCGTCAGCACCCAGCCTGAATTTTCCGCGCTGCGCACGGCGCCGCTCCATGACGGCACGCTCGATCAGGCGATGGCGCGCGACATGGCGGTTCTGGCCTGGTCGCCGCTGGGTGGCGGTCGCCTCGCCAAGGCGCTGCACCCGGCCGCTGTGACGCTTGCAGATCAGGGCGAACGCTATGGCGTCGATATCACCGCCGCCGCCCTGTCCTGGATCATGGCGCATCCCGCGCGCCCGATTCCCATTGTCGGCAGCCAGTCCGCTGCCCGCATTGCCCGCAGCATCGATGCCTTCAAGGTCGAATGGACCCGCGGCGAATGGTATGCGGTACTCGAAGCGTCAATGGGGGAAAGACTGCCCTGATCCGCCCGTGCGAGATCGCGATCTTGCCATGCTGTCCGATGATCATGGGGTGCGCCGACCGGTGGCGTCCGGTCCGCACAGCCAATGCCACACGGAACAGTTCGTTCATTTCGAAGGGAAATGGTGGAGCCTAGGGGGATCGAACCCCTGACCTCGTCATTGCGAACGACGCGCTCTCCCAGCTGAGCTAAGGCCCCAAAGGTGGGCTGCCTATAGGCGAGGGATTTTCGCCTTGCAACGGTCTTTTGCGCAAAAAATCGCCGCCTTTCCTGATCTCGATCAAGAGCCCCGGAAATCGGCCCTTTCCGCCTTCGACAGGGCGGTTGAAAGGCGCGACGTTACCCGCCCGTAACGCCCGGAACGATGGGCCGCGCCACCCATTGATGGCCTGTCGGTGCAACACGCACGCACCACCGGAGGGCGCGATCCTCCGACAAGCACAAGGAGACGGACCATGGGTTATCAAGGCGGACGCCGCTATGGCGGCGATGATCGCTATTCGACCGACTGGGATCGCGGCAACGACCGTTATAATGATCGGTACAGGGCATCGCGCGACGAGCGCGCCTATCGATACGGCATGCGCGGCCAATTCAGCGGGCCGGGTGCCCGCCCCTACCCCCAGGGCTACGATCCCGACGAACGCGGCTTCTTCGACCGGGCGGGCGACGAGATTCGCAGCTGGTTTGGCGATGACGAGGCGGAACGCCGCCGCGAATATGACGAATATTATAACCGCCCCTATGGCGACCCGCGCGACCAGTCGAGCCGGCTTGGCTATGCCTCGGCCGCGCGCAGCGACTATCTGCCCGGCCGTGGCTTTGCCCCTTATACCGGCGAACGCAGCGGCTATGGCAGCGAGGACCATGGCTATCGCAACCGCGCCTTCGGCCCGCAGCAGGACTATGGCGCGCATCATGACAGCAACTATCATAGCTGGCGCCAGCAGCGGATCGACGAGCTGGACCGCGACTATGCCGAATATCAGCGCGAACATCGCGATCGCTTCAACAGCGAGTTCGGCACATGGCGCACCCGTCGCGGCGAACAGCGCCAGGCGGTGACGCAGGTGCGCGAGCATATGGAAGTGGTCGGCAGCGATGGCGAGCATGTCGGCACCGTCGACAAGCTGCGCGGCGACCGCATCATCCTGACCAAGAGCGACAGCGATGCGGGCGGTGTCCACCACTCCATCCCCTCCTCCTGGATCAAGTCGGTGGACGCAACCAAGGTGACGCTGGAGAAGAGCGCGGATGAGGCCCAGCACGCCTGGCGCATCGAGCGGGAACAGCAGGCGCTGTTCGGCGATCGCGATGACACCCGCGGCACCTATGGCGCCGGATCGTCGACCAATTATGAAAAGAGCCGTTACCGCTAAGAGTCTGTTTTGACATGCGCCTTTGGCGCATCCGCACCGGCCCACACCCCCACCCGACCTCCCATTCAGGATACACTCTGTGGGAGGTCGGGTGGGGGTGTGGGCCGGTGCCGCGTCCGAAATGCGCTCTTTCGCGCATTTCGAGAAAAAGTCCGAACAAAGGCAACTACATGGAAAGGCCCGGCCACGATGCCGGGCTTTTTTTTCAGAGCGCGGCCAGCACCCGCTGCGCCTGCATCAGATGCGGGCGATCGATCATCTTGCCGTCCAGCTTCAGCACCCCGGCGCCCGGATTGGCGGCAAAGGCATCGACCACCGCGCGGGCATGATCGACCTCCGCCTGGGTTGGGGTGAAACCGGCATTGATCACCGCCACCTGAGCGGGGTGGATCGCCATCATGCCGGTAAAGCCGTCACGCCGCGCCCGGCCGACATAGGCGGCCAGATCGTCCATCGCGTCGATCCGGGGGAAGACCGTGTCGATCGCCGCGACGCCGCTAGCGTGGGCCGCGAACAGGGTCAGGCTGCGCGCCATCTCGATCGGCGCGGTATAGCGGCCATCTTCCTCGCGCGCGCTGGTGGCGCCGACCGAGGCGGGCAGATCCTCCGCGCCCCAGGTCAGGCCGGCAAGCCGATCACGAACGCTGCGATAGCTGCCAAGCTCGAACAGGGCGGCGGGCGTTTCCGTGGCGATGGGCAGGATCGGCGGCAGACGCCCTGCCCCGGCCAGTTCCTCCAGCGCCAATATGCTGGCCGCCCCTTCCGCCTTGGGCAGCATGATGCCGTCGGGCGCGGCCGGCAGGATGATGGCCAGATCGTCGGCGGTCTGGCCGCCCTCCAGCGGATTGACCCGGACGAAGGCGGTGCAATCGCGGGTGCCCGCCAGCCAGCCGGCGATCGCATCACGGGCATAGCCCTTGCGCTCGGGGGCGACCGAATCCTCCAGGTCGAGGATGATCGCGTCCGCACCGCTCGCCGCCGCCTTGTCGAACCGTTCGGGACGATCGCCCGGGACAAAGAGCAGCGAGCGGAGTTTCATGCAGACCTCTTCTTGAGCAACGCCATGCGCAGGCACTGGCAGACAATCTCGTCCCGCTGGTTGAGCAGGCGATGGGTGAAGGTGACGATGCCCGCTTCGGGGCGCGAGCGGCTTTCCTTGAGGTCCGTGACCTCGGTCTCGCAGCGCAGCGTATCGCCGATGAACACCGGCTTGGGCATGACCAGCCTGTCATAGCCCAGGTTCGCGACCAGCGTGCCCATGGTGGTATCGCCCACCGACAGGCCGATCATCAGCGCGAAGCTGAAGGTGCCGTTGACCAGGATCTGGCCGAATTCCGAGGCCTTCGCCGCCTCGGCATCCAGATGCAGCGGCTGGGGATTATGGGTCATGGTGGTGAACAGCAGATTGTCGGTCTCGGTCACCGTGCGGCGCAATTCATGCGCGATCCGGTCGCCCACCTGCCATTCATCAAAATGCCTGCCCGCCATGTATCGCCCTCTATATAAATATGCACGATAGTGCAATTATCATTCCATGCAGCCGGATCGGCTCAACCTTCGCTATGATCGATCCGGGCCAGCAATACGCCCTCGCTCACCTGCCCGCCCTCGGCCGCGTTCAGCTCGGCTACCACGCCGTCGAACGGCGCGACCAGGCTATGCTCCATCTTCATCGCTTCCAGCGTCAGCAGCTTCTGCCCCTTGGTCACTGCCTGCCCGGCCGTCACCGCCACCGCAATGATGCGGCCGGGCATGGGCGACAGGATCGCGCCGTCCGACGCCGCACCGCCCGCGCCACCGGCAACACGCCAGGGCGTCATTTCCCAGACCTGCCCGCCCTCGGCAATCAGCACATCCTCCAGCGGCCGGGCGTCGCCCAGACGCGGATCATAGCGCACGGCATGGGGATGACCGTTCAGCAGGAAATTCGCTTCCGCCCGGACCGGCGCATTGAGACGGAAGCCGGCCAGCGCCCCGCCCGGCGTCAGCGCCGCTGCCGCATCGGCCATTGCGGCGTCGGACGGATCGGCCGGCGGCAACAGCGCATCGCCCTCCCGCGCGATCAGGCCGGTGTCGAGCCGGGTCGCCGCGAAATCCGCATTCTCCAGCGCCTTGACCAGAAAGCCCGCATTGGTGCGCAGCGGCCAGATCACCGTATCGTCGAGCGCCGCCGCCAGCCGCAGCCGCGCCGCGTCGCGCGTGTCGCCATGGGCGATGACCTTGGCGATCATCGGATCATAATAGGGCGAAATGGCCGCCCCTTCCTCGACGCCGGTATCGATGCGCGCACCGCCGCCCAGTTCGAACGTGTCGAGCGTACCGATCGAGGGCAGGAAGCCCTTGGCCGGATCCTCGGCATAGAGGCGCGCTTCCATCGCCCAGCCATTGATCGACAGCTGATCCTGCGTGCGCGGCAGCGGCTCGCCCGACGCGACCCGCAACTGCCATTCGACCAGATCCTGGCCGGTAATCTCCTCGGTTACGGGATGTTCGACCTGAAGCCGGGTGTTCATTTCCATGAACCAGATGCGATCGGCGCGTAGCCCGTCCGATCCGTCGGCGATGAACTCGATCGTGCCGGCGCCGACATAGTCGACCGCCTTCGCCGCATTGACCGCCGCCTGGCACACGGCCGCGCGGGTCGCTTCATCCATGCCCGGCGCCGGCGCTTCCTCGATCACCTTCTGGTGGCGGCGCTGGAGCGAACAGTCGCGCTCGAACAGATGGACCACATGGCCATGCTTGTCGCCGAACACCTGCACCTCGATATGGCGCGGATTGGTGATCCATTTTTCCAGCAACACCTGGTCATTGCCGAAGCTGGACGCCGCCTCGCGCCGGCAGGACAGCAAGGCGTCGGCGAAGTCGACCGCGGCATCGACCTTGCGCATGCCCTTGCCGCCGCCGCCGGCGACCGCCTTGATGAGGACCGGATAGCCGATCGCGGCCGCCTCGGCCGCCAGCCGTTCGGGCGACTGGTCCTCGCCCAGATAGCCCGGCGTAGTCGGCACGCCCGCATCCTGCATCAGTGTCTTGGCCGCGTCCTTGAGGCCCATGGCGGTGATGGAGGACGGGTTGGGGCCGACCCAGATCAGGCCTGCATCGATCACCGCCTGGGCAAATTCGGCATTTTCCGACAGGAAACCATAACCTGGGTGGATCGCCTGCGCCCCTGTCGCTTTCGCTGTCGCGATGATCCGGTCACCGACCAGGTAGGATTCGCGCACCGGCGACGGGCCGATATGCACCGCCTCGTCCGCCTCGCGCACATGCAGCGCATCGGCGTCGGCATCGGAATAGATGGCGATCGTGCGGATACCCAGCCGCCGCGCGGTGCGGATGATGCGACAGGCAATCTCGCCACGATTGGCGATGAGGAGGGATTCAAGCACCACAGTCTCCCAATTCGTCATGCTGAACTTGTTTCAGCATCCATTTCGCCGCAGGCTGGGCATTGCGATGGAAAGACAGCCTTGCGTCTATATTTTGAGCAGCAAGCCCTATGGCACGCTCTACATCGGCGTAACGTCCGACCTTGTCGGCAGACTTTACCAGCATCGCACCGATAGCATTGCCGGTTTCACCAGGCGCCACGCCGTCCATCGCCTCGTCCGGTTCGAGATGTTCGGCAGCATGGAGGCCGCCATTCTGCGCGAGAAGCAACTCAAGCGCTGGCACCGGCAATGGAAGATCAACCTGATCGAGAGCGACAATCCGCATTGGGCCGACCTTGCACCCTCCATCGGGCTTCCAGCCTTGCCCCCCGATGGATGCTGAAACAAGTTCAGCATGACGATAGGGCCTAAAGACGCGCGCCCTCCCCGAGACAAGCTCGGGGAGGAATGAGAGGGGCGACATCGCCTCCATCCCGATCACATCCGGAACACGCCAAATTGCGCACGATCGTCCACCGGTGCATTGAGCGCGGCGGCAAAGGCCAGCCCGAGCACATCCCGAGTCTGGGCCGGATCGATCACGCCATCGTCCCACAAGCGCGAGGTCGCGAAATAGGGATTGCCTTCATCCTCATATTTCTGGCGCACCGGCGCCTTGAAGGCCTCCGCCTCTTCCGGCGTCCATTTGGCGGCGTCGCGGTGGACGGTCGCCAGCACGCTCGCCGCCTGCTCGCCGCCCATCACGCTGATGCGGCTATTGGGCCAGGTGAAGAGGAAGCGCGGCTGATAGGCGCGGCCGCACATGCCGTAATTGCCCGCGCCGAAGCTGCCGCCGATCAGCACCGTCACCTTGGGCACCTGGGCCGTGGCCACCGCCGTCACCAGCTTGGCGCCATGCTTGGCGATCCCCTCCGCCTCATATTTGCCGCCGACCATGAAGCCGGAAATATTCTGGAGGAAGAGCAGGGGCACGCGCCGCTGGCAGGCCAGTTCGATGAAATGAGCGCCCTTCTGCGCGCTTTCGCTGAACAGCACGCCGTTGTTCGCAAGGATCGCCACCGGCATGCCCCAGATATGGGCGAAGCCGCAGACGAGCGTGGTGCCGTAGAGCGGCTTGAACTCGTGAAATTCGCTGCCGTCGACGATCCGCGCAATCACTTCGCGCACATCATAGGGCGCCCGCACATCCTGGGGGATGATGCCATAGAGATCGGCCGGATCGAACTTGGGCGGACGCGGGTCGCGCAGGTTGAGGTCGCTCTGGCGATCGGGCTGCAGGGTCGAGACGATGTCGCGCACGATCGACAGCGCATGCTCGTCATTGTCCGCGACATGATCGACCACGCCCGACTTGCGGCCATGCAGGTCGCCGCCGCCCAGATCCTCGGCACTGATGACCTCGCCGGTCGCCGCCTGCACCAGCGGCGGGCCGGCGAGGAAGATGGTGCCCTGGTTGCGGACGATCACCGTCTCGTCCGACATCGCCGGGACATAGGCGCCACCGGCAGTGCAGCTACCCATGACGCAGGCGATCTGCGGGATGCCGCGCGCCGACAGGTTCGCCTGATTGTAGAAGATGCGGCCGAAATGGTCGCGGTCGGGAAAGACCTCCGCCTGGTTGGGCAGGTTCGCGCCGCCGCTGTCGACCAGATAGATGCAGGGCAGCCGGTTTTCGAGCGCGATTTCCTGCGCGCGCAGATGCTTCTTCACCGTGACCGGATAGTAAGTGCCGCCCTTCACCGTGGCGTCGTTGCAGGCGATCATCACCTGTCGCCCGGACACCCGGCCGATACCGGCGATCATGCCGGCGCCCGGCACCTCGTCGCCATATTGGCCATTGGCGGCGAGCTGGCCGATCTCCAGAAAGGGCGAGCCGGGATCGAGCAGCCGTTCGACGCGATCACGCGGCAGCAGCTTGCCGCGCCCGGTGTGCTTGTCGCGTGCGGCCGGCGATCCGCCCAGCGCCGCGTCGGCAACCTTGGTACGCAATTCTTCCGCCAGCGCGCGATTATGCGCGGCATTGGCGCGGAAGCCTTCGCCATCGGGCGACAGCTTGCTGTCCAATACGGGTGCGCTCATGCCCTCGCCTTCCCGGCGTCCGCGTGCCACAGAGCAGATATGCCCACCATCATCCTCCTCATCCTCTCCAACCTGTTCATGACCACCGCCTGGTACTGGCACCTCAAGGGCGGCATGAACAAACCGCTGATGCTGGTCATCCTGATCAGCTGGGCGATCGCCTTCGTCGAATATTGCCTGGCGGTGCCCGCCAACCGCATCGGCTTTGCCCATGGCTGGTCCGCCGGACAACTCAAGATCGCGCAGGAAGCCATCGCCCTCGTGATCTTCGGCATCTTCATGGTGACGGTGCTGGGCGAACCGCTCCACTGGCGCCACGCAGCGGCCTTTGCCTGCATCATGGCGGCGGTCGGCTTCCTGTTCGTCGGGCGGAGCTGAATCAAGGAAGAATAGTGCCAGCCTGCACGCCCACCCGGCCGCCCACGACAGTATCCTGATTGGGTGGCCGGGTGGGGGTGCGGGCCGGTGCGGCCAAATGCGCTCTTTCGCGCATTTGCAAACAGACTCCTCACGCGCCGATCAGTTCGCGACCGATCAGCATCCGGCGGATCTCGTTGGTGCCGGCCCCAATGTCGAGCAGCTTGGCGTCGCGCATATAGCGCTCGACCGGCCAGTCCCTGGTATAGCCCGCGCCGCCCAGCGCCTGCACCGCCTCCAGCGCGACCTTCATCGCATTTTCGCTGGCGAGCAGGATGGCGCCGGCCGCGTCGAAGCGCGTGGTCTTGCCCGCGTCGCAGGCGCGCGCCACGGCATAGACATAGGCGCGCGCGCTGTTGAGCGCGACATACATGTCGGCGACCTTGGCCTGCATCAGCTGGAACGCGCCGATCGGCTTGCCGAATTGCCTGCGCTCGCGAACATAGGGCAGCACCGTGTCGAGGCAGGCCTGCATGATGCCGAGCTGGATGCCGGCGAGCACGGTGCGCTCATAGTCGAGGCCCGACATCAGCACGCCCGCGCCGCCATTCAGCGGCCCCATGATGTTCTCCTCGGGCACTTCGCAATCGTCGAACACCAGTTCGGCGGTCGGACTGCCGCGCATGCCGACCTTGTCGATCTTCTGGCCGATCGAGAAGCCGGCAAAGCCCTTCTCGATCAGGAAGGTGGTGATGCCCTTGGAGCCCTCACCGGTCTTGGCATAGACGACCAAAGTGTCCGCCTCGGTCGCGTTGGTGATCCAGAATTTGGTGCCGTTGAGGACGTAGCGATCGCCCTTCTTCTCGGCCTTCAGCTTCATCGACACGACATCGGAACCGGCGCCGGCCTCCGACATGGCGAGGCTGCCGACATGTTCACCGGAAATCAGCTTGGGCAGATAGCGCGCCTTCTGCGCCTCATTGCCCCAGCGGCGGATCTGGTTGACGCAGAGATTGGAGTGCGCGCCATAGCTGAGACCTATGGAGGCGGAGGCCCGCGCCACTTCCTCCTGCGCCACCACATGCTCCAGATAGCCCAGGCCCAGGCCGCCATCCGCCTCGTCCACGGTGATGCCGTGCAGGCCAAGTGCGCCCATGGCGGGCCACAGGTCGCGGGGGAACCAGTCCCTGGCGTCGATCTCCGCCGCCAGAGGGGCGATATGATCGGCGGCAAAACGGGCGGTGCTTTCGCGGATCATGTCCGCATGTTCGCCCAGGGCGAAATCGAAGTCGGTCATTGGCATCTCTCCTGCGCCGCACCCTAGTCCTGAACGCAGCAAGGGAAAAATTGAAACCACGGGCAGGAGTGTATAGTTTCCATCTATGATCGAACGTTATCTGCTGCGCTATTTCCTGGCGGTCGTGGACCAGGGCAATTTCTCCCGTGCGGCGGCGCATTGCCTGGTGTCGCAGCCGACCCTGTCGGTCGGCATCGCCAAGCTGGAACAGGCGGTCGGCGCGCCCTTGTTCCTGCGCAGCAACCAGCGGGTCGAACTGACCGAGGCCGGCAGTCGCCTGCTGAGCCACGCGCGGCGGATCGAGCGCGAGTTCAACCTGGCCGAACAGGCGGGCGCGCAGACGACCGAAATCCAGACGCTGCGCATCGGCCTGCTGACCAGCATCGCCGGCGCGCCGGTGGCGGCCGCGGTCGCCGCCTGCCCGGCCGAGGCCCGCGGGCGGGTGGAGTTTATTCCAGGATCGGAGCGCGAACTGCTCGGGCGACTGGATGCCGAGCGGATCGACGTAGCGCTGACCCTGGTGCGGCCGGGCGCGGAGGACCGCTATGCAGCGCAGATATTGGCAGAGGAAGCCTATGGCCTGGCCCTGCCCGTCGACCATCGCCTCGCCGAGCGCGAGACGATCGCGGCGGAGGAATTGGCGGGCGAGACGATGATCGTGCGCCGCCATTGCGAGGCGCTGTCGGCGACCAGCCGCTATTTCGTCGATCGCGGCATCCGCCCGCATTTTGCCTATCGATCGACCAATGACGAGCGGGTGATGCAGATGGTGGCGGCCGGCCTGGGCGTCACGGTGATGCCGCTGCGTTATGAATGGCCCGGCATGGCGCGCGCGGCGCTGCGCGACTTTGGCGAACGGCGAATGATCGGCCTGCTTCATGGTCCGCGCGCCATTCCCCTGCGCGAGACGCCACCGCCGATGCTGCGCGCATTGGCGGTGGCGTTCGGCAAATTCTAAGAGAGTGGTTGAGAAATCGCGAAAGAGCGATTTCCGATACGGCACCAGCCCGCTCCCCCACCCGGCCACCCATAGAATACTGCCGTTAGGTGATCGGGTGGGGGAGCGGGCTGGTGCCGGAATGGGCCGGATGGCGCATTCTCAAACAGACTCTAGATCGCCGGCGCCGCGACCGGCTTGCGCCAGATGTCGAAGGTGCCGGGCGGCTGCTGCTTCAGCGTCTCGCGCAGTTCGATCATCGGTCCCTGGCTTTCGACGATATTGCCGCCCGCCGGCCGGTCAATATCGATAATCAACATGTAGGACATGGTGAAGAGCAGGAACAATATACCCGCCAGCATCCGCCCCTGTGTTTCCGACCGAGCATAGCCCAGCATCCCCGCGGTCACCGCGATATAGAGCCACAGCGCCAGGAACACCTCGCCCGGCACCCGGACCTTGCGCGCCGCCTTGCGCGCGCTGTCCATGTCGATCACCTCGTTGACGGTCGAATGGAGAGAGGAGGCCAGCGCGGAATTGCCGATCGTGTCGGTCGCCGCCAGCGTGCCGGCCCATAGCTCGACCAGCAACCTATCGCTGGCGACGACCAGCGGCGCCATCTTGTCCGGGCTGGCCGTGCCCAGTTCGACGCGGTTATTGGTGTAGTTGACCAATATTTGCGACAGGCGCGTGCGATGCGGTTCGGGCAGGCCCTGGACGCGCAGATAGCTGGTGCCGATGGCATTGGCTTCCTGCAGCACCAGCGCCCGGCGCGTTTCGAACCGGCCGACCGCCAGCGCGAAGGTGAAGCCCAGCAGCAGCGCAACCAGGCCGATCACGGCGGAGACGATATAGCCCTCCGCCCCGCCTTCTTCCTTGGCGCCCTTGTGCGTCAGCAGCAACCGCACGCGCCGCCGCAGGACATAGCCGGCCGCCGCCGTCAGCATCATGGTTGCCAGCATCAGCAGCCCGACCAGCAGGATGGGCAGCTTGTCCAGAAATTCCGCCAGATTGGCCATATGACCCCCTCAGTCTATCGGGGGCAGCATGTCCCGTTTCGGGGGCCGGGAGCCATCGGGCGAAACACCGGCATGGCTCAGGGATTATCCCTAGTGGTGACCGGTCGGCGCCGGGCTTCCATGACGATAGCCCGACGCGAGAGCAAGGCACCCCATGCGCAGGGGCGTCGCCATTTCAGCCGCTTGCGCATGCCCTGCTCCGCAGCCCGACCGGGCATAGTCCCCCGAACATCATGGCGCAATTGGACGGCTGCGCCATCGAGCCGCGCAGGGGCGCCCGCCACGCTTCAGTGTTTGTCCCGATGGTTCGCCCGTCACCGATGGGGGATGGAGAGAATATGGCCATCCGCCCCGCCCTTTTTGCTGGCCCACGCATGATCCGGCGCCATCGTCTCGGGTGGCTGGCGCTCGCATCCTTCCCCTGCCTGTCATCGGGCATGGCGACGGCCCAGAGCGAGACCGACGCGAACAGCCTGTCACGCGCCCTGCCCGCCGAAGACAGGGCTGCAGCCTCCCCCACCCGCAAGCCCCAGATCCTCTTCGCGCCCGTGCCGCTGTCCAATCCGGCAACCGGCACCGGCCTCGCCGCCGGTGCCATCGCCTTCTACAATCCCAATGCCGCGCCCCAGCAGTGGATCAGCGCTGGCGGCATCATCTATACCTCGCGCGGGACCAGGGGCGTCGGCGCCTTTCATTCCATGTCGTTCGACAAGGATCGGCTGCGCTTCAGCGCCAGCCTCTCCTATATCGACGATCGCAACGACTATTATGGGATCGGCGCGGCTGCGGGCGATGACGGCATCCATCGCGAGATCGACAGCAAGCAGTTCAACATCGACCTCCAGGCGTTGATGCGCGTCTTCCCGCGCGGCTATGCCGGCATCCGCTACCGCCTGCGCACCACCGACGCGCGGCTGAAAGAGGCGGAGGTCGAATCCTTGCCGGCGCCGCCGCCCGACGCCATGAACAGCAATCTGTCCGCGATCGGCCCCAGCTTTGCCTATGATACGCGCGACAGCGCGACCCAACCGCATCGCGGCGTGATGTTGAGCGCCAACTGGCTGTTCGGCCTGCGCGCCCTGGGCGACAGCTATAGCCATGACAAGTTGCAGATGGCCGCCAACAGCTATCTGCCGATCGGCGCCGGCACGGTGATCGCACTGCGGGGCGCGCTATGTGCCGCCGGGGGCAACGCCCCTTATTATGATCTGTGCCTGTTCGGCGCGAACAACGATCTGCGCGGCTATGTCACCGGTCGCTATCGCGACAAGGCCAGTTGGGCGACGCAGGCCGAATGGCGCCAGCATGTCAGCGGCCGCTGGGGCGCAACCGCCTTTGTCGGGCTGGGCGGCATCGCGCCATCGGCCGGCACGATCATCGACAAGGGCAAGCTGCTGCCGGCCGGCGGCATAGGCCTGCGCTATCGTCCTTTCCGCAGCAATGACGTGCAGTTGCGCGTCGACCTTGCGGCGGGAAAGGACGATCATGCCGTCTATGTCGGGATTGCGGAGGCGTTCTAGCCGCCAGGTTCAGCCCTGCGGCAGCAGCAGCGAGGAATCCCCATAGCTGTAGAAGCGGTAGCCTTCCTCGATTGCGTGGCTGTACACGGATTGCATTTTTTCCGTGCCCATCAAGGCGCTTACCAGCATGAACAGGGTCGATTTGGGCAGGTGAAAATTGGTCATCAGCCCGTCGATCGCGCGGAAGCGATAGCCGGGCGTGATGAAGATGCGGGTTTCGTCGGCGAAGGGGCGGATCACGCCATCCTCACCGGTCGCGCTTTCGAGCAGGCGCAGCGAGGTAGTGCCGACCGCGATGATCCGGCCGCCGGCCGCGCGCGCGGCGTTCAGGCGATCGGCCGTGTCCTGATCGATCCGGCCCCATTCGGCATGCATGCGATGGTCGTCGGTATCGTCCGCCTTGACCGGCAGGAAGGTGCCCGCGCCGACATGCAGGGTCAGCGTTTCGGTCAGCACGCCGGCCTGCGCCAGTGCGGCGGTGAGGTCGGGCGTGAAGTGCAGCGCGGCGGTGGGGGCGGCGACCGCGCCATCCTCGCGCGCGAACATGGTCTGGTAATCGCTGCGGTCACGCTCGTCGGTGGCGCGCTTGCTGGCGATATAGGGCGGTAGCGGCATGCGCCCGGCCCGCTCCAGCAGGATCTCGACCGGTTCCTCGCCCTCGAAATCGAGGGTGACGCCGCCATCGTCGTCGCGCGGGCCGGCGATCGCAGTGACGCCGGCGCCGAAATCGATCCGGTCGCCATCCCGCACCCGCTTAGCATTGCGCAGAAAGGCCTGCCACTGGCGCAAGCCCAGCCGCTTGTGCAGGGTCGCGCCGATCCGTGCCTCGCCCCGCATCCCTTCCAACTGGGCGGGAATGACGCGAGTGTCGTTGAAGACCAGCACATCGCCCGCGCGCAGCAGCGATGGCAGGTCGCACACGATGCGATCCTCCATCGCGCCGTCGCCGGGCACAAGCAGAAGGCGCGCCGAATCGCGCGGGTTGGCCGGACGGAGCGCGATATTCTCCGCCGGCAGATCGAAATCGAACAGGTCTACACGCATGGCGATGGCCCTTCCGGGCGCAAACTCACTTCTTCTTGGGGGCCGGCTTCTTGGCAGGGGCAGCCGGCTTCTTCGACGGCAGCGCTGCGGGTTCGGGCGCCGGCGGCGGGGGCGGCGGTGCCAGCACCGGCGGCTTGCCGTCGCTCTCGATCGAGGCCTGCAGGATCACGGTCGGGTCGGCCGGCGGTTCGCCCTCATGGATCGCGTCGACATATTGCATGCCTTCGATCACGCGGCCGAAAACGGTATATTTCTTGTCGAGCTGCATGCGCGGCAGCAGCACGATGAAGAACTGGCTGTTGGCGCTGTCCTCGCTCTGGGCGCGGGCCATGGACAGGGTACCGCGCAGATGCGGCATCGGGTTGAACTCGGCCTTGAGGTCAGGCAGCGTCGAACCGCCGGTGCCGTCGCCCTTGGGATCGCCGCCCTGGGCCATGAAGCCGGGGATGACGCGATGGAACTTCAGGCCATTGTAGAAGCCCTGGCGGGTCAGTTCCTTGATCCGCTCGACATGGTTGGGGGCGATGTCGGGGCGCAGCTGAATGCGCACGCGGCCGCCGCTCGACAGATCAAGATCCCAGATATTCTGCGGGTCGGCCGGGATGGTCGCCGGCGGCAGCTGCGGCGTCAGCTGCGCGCCCAGCGACTTGGCATTCTGCTCCGCCTTCGCAGCGGTCTCCGCCTTCTTCATTTCCTCGGCACCGCCGCCGCCACCGCCGCCACCCTGGGCGAAGGCCACGCTGGACGCGGTGAGGGCGAAACCGATCGCCACGGTCTTGAGCGCGGAAGTGAAACGCATGCGAATAAGCTTTCCTTAGATCTTGCCCGGGAAGGTCAAGCCGTCCTGATAGCGCCCTGATCGGGATTGGCAACTGAACGCGGGCTGAAACGAGACGGCAACAATGAAGGCAACCCGTTCCTAACCCTGCCCCTTGAGGCCGAGCGCGGCAACCCGCGCCTCCACCTCCTCGCGCACGGCGGGGCTGACGAACTTGTGGATCGGCCCGCCATAGAGGGCTATTTCCTTGACCAGGCGCGACGCGATCGGCTGCAACGAGACGTCGGCCATCAGGAAGACGGTTTCGACCCGGCTGTTGATCTGCTGGTTCATGCCCGCCATCTGATATTCATATTCGAAGTCGGCGACGGCGCGCAGGCCCCGGATAATGACGCTGGCGCCCTGCGATTCGGCAAAGTCCATCAACAGCGAGTTGAAGCCGGTGACGACGATTTCGGTGTCGATGTCCGCACATTCGCGGCGAACCATGTCCAGCCGCTCCTCGTCGGAAAACATCGGCGACTTGCTGATGTTTGTGGTGACGCCGATCACCAGCTTGTCGACCAGCTTCGCGCCGCGGCGGATGATGTCCATATGGCCAAGAGTGATGGGATCGAAGGTGCCGGGATAGACACCGATACGCGACTTGCTCATGATCTAGCGGTCCCTCTCCACAATATAGTCGGCAATGGCGCGCAGCAGGTCCGCCTCCGCGCCATGACCGTGCAGGTGCGCCTTGGCCTGTTCAACGAGCAGGCGCCCCTGTTCCCGCGCCCGGTCTACCCCCAGGAGCGAGACGAAGGTTTCCTTGCCGGCGGCGGCATCCTTGCCCAGCGCCTTGCCGGCGAGGGCCGCGTCGCCCTCCACATCGAGCAGGTCGTCGGCAATCTGGAAGGCAAGGCCGATGTCGCGGGCATAGCCGTGCAGGCCGGTGCGCGCTTCGACCGGGATGCGCGCCATGATGGCGGCGGCATCGACGCAGAAGCCGATCAGCGCGCCGGTCTTGAGATTTTGCAGCCGGGTGACGGTGGCGAGATCGAAGCGGGTCTTTTCCGCCTCCAGGTCCATCATCTGCCCGCCCGCCATGCCGGCCGGGCCGCTGGCGACGGCGAGTGCCTTTACGAGGTCGATGCGGACGAAGGCATCGGGATGGGTCTGTTCGTCGGCGAGGATTTCGAAGGCGAGATCATGGAGGCAATCGCCGGCCAGGATCGCGGTTGCTTCATCGAACGACTTGTGGACGGTCGGCTTGCCGCGCCGCATATCGTCATCGTCCATCGCCGGCAGATCGTCATGCACCAGCGAATAGACATGGATGCATTCGATCGCGAGGCCAACGCGCAGCGCGGATTCGCGGGAAATGTTGAACAGGTCGCAGGTCGCCTGCACCAGCAGCGGCCGCAGCCGCTTGCCACCCCCGATCGCGGCATGGCGCATCGCTTCATAGAGGCGATGGCGCGGATCGTCGGGGATCGCCAGCAGCGCCTCGAACGCCCGGTCGATATCGGCCGCGACCGTTGCCGCACGGGCGGCGACCAGCGCACCTGCCGCGCTCCGTTCCATGCAGTGGGTCAATCCGCGCCGAACGGCTGGGCGCCGGTGATGGCGCCGCCGGCATCGACGGTCAGCTTGCTGATGCGCGCCTCTGCCGCCTGCAGCCGCTCGGTGCAGCGCTTGCGCAGTTCTTCGCCCTGGGCATAGAGCGAGATCGACTCATCGAGCGGGACATCGCCGCTTTCCAGCCGGCGGACGATCGATTCGAGTGCGCGCAGCGCATCCTCGAACGACAATTGGGACAGATCCTTTTGCGGGGTATTTTCCTCAGCCATGCGCCTGCATTGACCGCCCCTGTCCACGGGGTCAAGCGCGGATGACATGGCAGCAGACCTAAGGCCGCTCAATAGTGGGCCAATCCCGCCGCTGTCACGCAAACGTCATGACGTCGCTGCACAGGCGTGGCGGAATTCGGGCAGTTTTGCGTTGACGCACAATGTTGCAAGCGCACATAAAAGGATCGCTATGAAATATTATCTCCCCCTCATCGCCGTTGCCGGCCTGACCATGCTGTCGGCCTGCAACAAGAGTGACGAACCCGAAGTCGTCGGCGGCCCCGCCGATCCGATGGCTGCCCAGCTTGCCAACGCCGCGCCGGTCGAGCTGCCGCCGTCGGTCAAGGCCAACAAGCAGTTCCGCTGCAAGGACAACAGCCTGTTCTTCGTCGACTATATGAGCGACGACAAGAGCGCGATCCTGCGCACCGAAAAGAATGGCGCGCCCACCATGCTGAAGGCGGCCGAAGCCGGCCAGCCCTTCACCGCCGAGGGTGGTTATGAGGTCAAGGGGTCGGGCAACGACGTGACGATCACCGTCCCCGGCAAGTCGGCGCAGGCCTGCCACGTCTGATCGCAGCATCGCCTGAGTCTTTTTTCTGACAGGGGCCGGTTCTTCCCTAGGAACCGGCCCTTTTTTCATGCCCGGTGCCTTTCCTGAACGACAGATAACGTGCCGGTTCAGGATGTTGCCAGCCAGCCGGTGGCAGAACAGCCTCGTACCAGAAATAAACAGGTCGAGGAGATGACCCATGAACTTCAAGAAAAGCCTGATCGCCATGGCCCTGGCGACCGCAACCGTCGCCACCGCCGTTCCGGCGACCTCCTTCGCCCGCGGCCATGATCGTGGCTGGCACCGTGGCGACCGCCATTATGACCATGGTCGCTATTCCGACCGTCGCGGCTATCGCGGTGACTATCGCTGCCGCAAGTCGGGCGGCACCACCGGCCTGCTGCTGGGCGGCGTTGCCGGTGCCCTGCTGGGCCGCGCGGTCGACACCCGCGGCGATCGCACCACCGGCACCGTCGTCGGCGCCGGCGCCGGCGCCCTGGCCGGCCGCGCGATCGACCGCAACAGCAGCTGCTAAGCGACTTAAGGGCGGTGGCCATGACTTGGCCGCCGCCTCCCCATTGTGAATCCCGCGCCACGCGTCTAAAGGCGCGCTCATGTCCAGCAGCGCCCCCCAGATCACCCCGCAGATCATTGCCGAGCACGGTCTGTCCCCCGAAGAATATGATCGCGTCCTGAAGGCGATCGGCCGCGAGCCGAACCTGACGGAACTCGGGATCTTTTCGGTCATGTGGTCGGAGCACTGCTCGTACAAATCCTCCAAGATCCACCTGATGAAGCT
This sequence comes from Sphingobium sp. IP1, assembly GCF_002708645.1. Lineage (NCBI taxonomy): Bacteria > Pseudomonadati > Pseudomonadota > Alphaproteobacteria > Sphingomonadales > Sphingobiaceae > Sphingobium > Sphingobium sp. IP1. The sequence continues at coordinate 37,476 of NZ_NOIW01000009.1, read as the reverse complement.
GCCCACCAAGGGTCCGCAGGTGATCTGTGGCCCCGGCGAAAATGCCGGCGTGGTCGATATCGGTGACGGCCAGGCCGCCATCTTCAAGATGGAAAGCCATAACCACCCCAGCTACATCGAACCCTATCAGGGCGCCGCGACCGGCGTCGGCGGCATCCTGCGCGACGTGTTCACCATGGGCGCCCGCCCGGTGGCCAACATGAACGCGCTGCGCTTCGGCCGCCCCGACCACCCCAAGATGAAGCATCTCATCAGCGGCGTGGTCCATGGCATTGGCGGCTATGGCAATTGCGTCGGCGTGCCGACCGTCGGCGGCGAGGTGAATTTCCACCCGGCCTATGACGGCAATATCCTGGTCAATGCGATGACCGTGGGCATCGCCGACACCGACAAGATCTTTTATTCGGCCGCCAGCGGCGTGGGCAACCCGATCGTCTATGTCGGTTCCAAGACCGGCCGCGACGGCATCCATGGCGCGACCATGGCCTCGGCCGATTTCGGCGAGGATAGCGAAGAGAAGCGCCCCACCGTCCAGGTCGGCGACCCCTTCACCGAAAAGCTGCTGATCGAGGCGTGCCTGGAACTGATGGCATCGGACGCGATCGTCGCGATCCAGGACATGGGCGCCGCCGGCCTCACCTCTTCCTCGGTCGAAATGGCGTCGAAGGGCGGCGTCGGCCTGCACCTCAAGATGGATGACGTGCCGCAGCGCGAAACCGGCATGACCACCTATGAGATGATGCTGTCGGAAAGCCAGGAGCGCATGCTCATGGTGCTCAAGCCCGGCCGCGAAGCCTTTGCCGAGGCGATCTTCAAGAAGTGGGAACTCGACTTCGCCGTCATCGGCCATGTCACCGACACCGGCCGCATGGTGCTGGAGCATAAGGGCGAGATCGTGTGCGACATTCCGCTCGCGCCGCTGGCCGACGATGCGCCGCTCTACGACCGTCCCTCGATGCCGAAGGACGAATATAAGATCTGGTCGAAGGTCGAGCCGCTGGGCGAGATCGCCGAGAGCGCCGACATCGGCGCGGACCTCGTCATGCTGATGGGCAGCCCCGATATCGCCAGCCGTCGCTGGATCTGGGAACAATATGACCATATGGTCGGCGCCGACACGGTGCAGCGCCCCGGCGGCGACGCCGCCGTGGTCCGCGTCCATGGCAGCCGCAAGGGCATTGCCATCAGCACCGACTGCACCCCGCGCTATTGCTATGCCGACCCCTATGAAGGCGGCAAGCAGGCGATCGCGGAATGCTATCGCAACCTGAGCGCGGTCGGATCGACCCCGCTGGCCGTTACCAACTGCCTCAACTTCGCCAATCCGCAGCGCCCCGAGATCATGGCGCAGCTGACCGGCTGTCTGGAGGGCATGGGCGACGCCTGCCGCGCGTTCGACTTCCCGATCGTGTCGGGCAATGTCAGCCTCTACAATGAATCCAAGGCGACCGGCGGTGGCTCGGCGATCCTGCCGACCCCGGCGATCGGCGGCATCGGCCTGCTGGCCGATATCGACGTGATGGCGACCGTGGCGTTCAAGAATGAAGGCGACGCGATCTGGCTGGTCGGCGGCGAAGGCACGCATCTGGGCCAGTCGATCTGGCTGCGCGAGATTGCCGGCCGCGAAGCGGGTGACGCGCCCAAGGTCGACCTGGCGGTCGAGCGCGCCAATGGCGACGCTGTCCGCGCACTGGTCGTCGCGGGCACGGTCAATGCCGTGCATGACATTTCCGATGGCGGCCTGATCGTCACGATCGCGGAAATGGCGCTGGCCGGCAAGATCGGCGCGACGCTGGACATCGCCCTGACCACCGCTTCGGCGTTCGGTGAAGACCAGAGCCGCTATGTCGTCACGGCACCGGCCGGCGTCGAGATCGCAGGCGCGGTCAAGATCGGCACCGTTGGCGGCGACAGCGTGGCGGGCGTGTCGATCGACGCGCTGCGCACCGCGCATGAGGGCTTCTTCCCCGCGCTGATGGACAGCGAACTCTAATCTTTCCGTCCCGCCGGGTGCAGCGCATCCGGCGGGACAAATTCATCCCAATCTGTCATGATCCGCCCCGAGAAAATGGGGAGCGCACCATGCGCAAGAGGATCATCCGGGCAACCTTGGTCGCCGGCACACTCGACATATTTTCCGCCTTTGTCTTTGCCGGCATGGCAGGCACGGCGCCGCATGCGGTGCTGCAATTTGTCGCGAGCGGCCCGCTGGGCGATCGCGCGCGGGGAGACCCCGCCTGGCTATGGGCGATTGCCGGCCTGGCCGTCCATTTCGCGATCATGGCCTGCATGGCGGCCGCCTATATGCTGATCGCGCAGCGGCGCCCTGCCCTGCGCCGCCATCCCGTCGTCGCCGGCCTGCTCTATGGCCTGCTGCTCTGGGCGATCATGTACTGGATCGTGCGGCCGTGGCGCTGGCCCGCCATGTGGCTGCCCGCCGCCTATGCCGCACTGCCAATCGGCCGGATCGCCTGGAACATCGGCAACCAGCTCTTCTCCCACTGCATCCTGGTCGGCCTGCCGATCGCCTTCATCGCGGCAGGGCGCCGACGATGAGCGCCGGCTATTCGGGCACACCGCTGGCCAAGAAGCTGAGCCTGAAACCTGGCCTACGCGCCTGGTGGGACGGCATGCCCGACAGCGTCGCGGCGGAGATTGGCGCGAGCGGCGTGATCCGGCTTGCCGCGCCGGAAGCGCCGATCGATGCGGCCCATATCTTCGTCACCGATCGCGCGACGATGACAGCGAAATTGACATATCTGAGGCCTCTTCTCGCGCCGGCCGGCTTCCTGTGGGTAAGCTGGCCCAAGAAGGCGTCGAAGGTGCCGACCGACATTACCGAGGATGCCATTCGCGCGGTCATCCTGCCCGCGACCGACCTGGTCGATGTCAAGGTTTGCGCGGTCGATACGGTCTGGTCGGGACTGAAGCTGATGATCCGCAAGTCCGCGCGCTAACGCGCCTTCGGATTTTTGATAGCGCTATCAAAAACTCTCTCCTATGCTCGGCAAAAATGGGAGGAGAGGATATGCGCAAGACCCGTCGTGCCGCCTTGCTGTTGCTGGCCGCCATTGCCGGCCCGGCCCTGGCAGGCCCCGCCCGCTTCAGCGATTTCCGCTATGACGGTCGCGCCCAGGAACAGGTGACGCCCGGCCCGGACGACTATCGCAACCCGATCCTGTCGGACTATTATCCCGACCCATCGATCACGCGGGTCGGCGATACCTATTATCTCGTCAACTCCTCCTTCGCCCATTATCCGGGGCTACCGGTCTTCCGGTCGAGCGACATGGTGCATTGGCGCCAGATCGGCAACGCGATCGACCGGCCCGACCAGTTTGATTTCAGCGGCCTGCGCAGTTCGCGCGGCATGTTCGCGCCCGACATCTCCTTCCATGACGGGCTCTTCTACCTGGTCGGCACCTGCGTCGATTGCGGCGGCAATTTCGTGATGACGGCGAAGGATGCGGCCGGGTCGTGGTCGAAACCGCACTGGCTGCCGTTCGAGGGGATTGATCCGTCGATCTACTGGGAAGGCGAGCGCGCCTTCATCGTCAATAATCGCGCGCCGGCCGAACCGCCCCGCTATGAGGGACATCGGGCGATCTGGGTGCAGGAATTTGACTGGCACGCGCTCAAGATGAGCGGCACGGCGACGCAGATCGTCAATGGCGGCGTCGACATCAGCCAGAAGCCCTCCTGGATCGAGGGACCGCATCTGCTGAAGCGCGAGGGATATTATTATCTGATCGCGGCCGAGGGCGGCACCGGCGACCAGCATAGCGAAGTGGTGTTCCGCGCCCGCGACCTGCGCGGCCCCTTCACCCCCTATGCCGGCAATCCGATCCTGAGCCAGCGCAGCCTGGACCCGGCCCGTCCCCATCCGGTGACGTCGGCCGGCCATGCCAAGCTGGTGCAGACGCAGGCGGGCGACTGGTGGGCGACCTTCCTCGCCACCCGCCCCTATGGCCCGGACCTCTACAATATCGGGCGCGAAACCTTCCTGCTGCCGGTCGCATGGCGCGATGGCTGGCCGCATATATTGGAGGCCGGCAAAGCCATTCCCTATGCGGCGAAGCGCCCGGCCCTGCCCGTGCGCGATACCGATGCGCCGCCGACCAGCGGCGATTTTGCCTATCGCGACGGGTTCGACGGACCGCGCCTTAGCATGGACTGGATCGGCCTGCGGACGCCCAAGGCACCGCTTTACCGACTGGAGGCGGGCGCGCTGGTGCTGGACGGCACGACCGCGCTGGGTGACCTCAGCGGCGCCCCGGCCTTTGTCGGGCGGCGCCAGCAGCATCATGTCGCGACCATCAGCACGGACCTGACCTATCGGCCGGAGACGGAGGGGGATCTGGCGGGGCTGGCGGCCGTGCAGTCCGATCGCTCCTTTTTATTCTTCGGCGTGACGCAGAAGGACGGGAAACCGCAGATCGCCCTGATGCTGCGCGAGGACAGCGATCGTGACAGGCTGGTCGCTGCCGCGCCGATCGATCCGGCCAAGCCCGTCCGCCTGATCGTCGCCCTTAATGGCGGCACGGCGCGCTTCGCCTATGGCGTCGACGGGCGGGAGACAGTGCTGGCGCGCGATGTCGATATCCGCTTCCTCAGCACCCATGAGGCTGGCGGCTTCGTCGGCACGGTGGTCGGCCCCTATGCCTGGGCCGCGCGCGTCACCCGGCCGATCAGCAACTGATAGACGTCGCGGCCGCCCGCCTCGTCATAGGCGGCCATGACCCGGCGCAGCGCGGCGGGGGAGAGCGGCCGGCGCCCCTCGTCCGGCACCACCGCGCCGATGCCTTTGAGATGGCCGATCAGCGCACGGGCGCCCTGCCCGTCCAGCAGGACGGTCTCGTCAAAGGCGAAGGCGTCGCCATAGGCCGCCAGCATCGCGCGCAGCGCGTCGAGCGAGGGATAGGCGGGGACGCCGGGCGTCAGATGGCAGGTGGCATGGGCAGCGCGCCAATTGGCAAAGCTGCCCTGCCCCATGGTCGAGAAAATGAGGCTGCCACCGGGGCGCAGCAGCGCCACCAGCCGCGCGATCGCGGCGGGCAGGTCGTCAAACCATTGGAAGGCAAGGCTGGAGAGGATGAGGTCGAACCATTCGCCTTCGAACAAGGGTGCCTCCCCATCCATTGCGAGGAAGGTGCCGGCGACCAGCCCGGCCGATGCCGCCCGGTCCAGCATCTTTGGCGAGATGTCCGTGGCGACCAGTTCCGCGCCGGGCCAGCGGACTTGGATGTCGCGCGTGAGCAGGCCGGTGCCGCAACCGATTTCCAGGATGCGCGCGACGCCGTCCGGACTCTGCCGCTGGGCAATGTCTGCGACCAAAGCTGCGGCCGTTCGCTGCGGCCCGGCATGGTCGTCATAACGGTCTGCCGCCGCGCCGAAGGAGTCGCTTATCCGTTGCTTGCGGCCATCATTCATGGGTAGTGGTCCGATTCTGACATTTGGCTGCGCTGCCCACTAGATTGTGACCAAATGTCAGAATCTATTGGACCACTAGAAATTTCGATTCTGGTGGATTTTTCGATTTTGACATTTGCATCCCGCCGACAAGCCAAGGGCGCGCAAATGTCAAAATCAATCCACCAGCCGCATGGCAGACCAATGCCCCGATGGCCAGCATCTTCAAGGATTGCCCGCATGACCGCCGCATCACCCCGTATCCCCGCCATGGACGTGCTGCGCGGCTGCGCGGTGATGGGCATATTGTGGATGAACATCACCGCCTTCGCCCTGCCGCAGAATGCCTATTTCAATCCGGTCGCGGCCGGGCCGATGTCGGCTGGCGACATCGCCTTCTGGGCGAGCAGCCTGATCCTGGTCGACGGCAAGATGCGGGGGCTGTTCTCGCTGCTGTTCGGGGCGTCGATGCTGCTGCTGATCGACCGGGAGGAAATGGCCGGGCGCGATGGCACGCGGACACAACTGGTGCGCGGCTTCTGGCTGCTGGCGATCGGCCTGCTGCATCACATATTGCTGTGGTGGGGCGACATATTGGTGACCTATGCGGTGGTCGGCACCATCGCCCTGCTCTTTGCCCAGAAGGAGCCGCTGGCGCTGGTCAAATGGGCCTTCCTCGCCTTCCTCATTCATTTCCTGATCTGTGGCGCCTTCATCGCCAGCCTCTATGGCTTGGCCCATGCCGCCGCCGCCGCCGGTGCGGCCGCCGCGACGCGCGAGGGACTGGACAGCTTCCTCGCTGGCCTGTCCGACCCCAACAGCCCGATCATCCAGCAGGATATCGCCATCTACACCGGCAGCTTCGGCGGGATCGTGCGCCATCATCTGACCGGCTTTGTCGGCGACTGGCTGTGGACCTTTCTCTTCACAGGGCTCGACACGCTGGGCTTCATGCTGCTGGGCATGGCGATGCTGAAGGGCGGCTTCCTGATCGGCCGCTGGCCCGCCGAGCAATATAGGCAGACCGCGCGCCATTGCTTCCTGATCGGACTGGTGCCGATGATCGGTCTGACCATCTGGGTGGTGGCGAGCGGCTTTGCGCCGCTGACCGCCTTTTCCACCGCGCTGCTCTGGTCCTTCCCCTTCCGCATCCCGCTGGCGGTCGGCTGGGCGGCGCTGATCCTGTGGCTGCTGGCGCGGCATCGCGATCACTGGCTGGTCGGTCGGATCGCCGCGACCGGGCGCATGGCGCTCAGCAATTATCTGGGCACCAGCCTCATCATGACGGCGATCTTCTATGGCTGGGGGCTGGGGCTGTTCGGACAGGTGCGCCCAGCGGCCTTTCCGCTCTTCCTTATCGCCGCCTGGGCGGTGATGCTGCTGTGGTCCAAGCCCTGGCTCGACCGATTCGCGATGGGGCCGGCCGAATGGGTGTGGCGCAGCCTGCAACAGGGAAAACTGCAAAAGATTCGCAGGAGCGCATGATCTTCTATTGCGATCCATTAGCATCTGACCTATTTCACGGGTCAGGAGAATCCAATGGTCGTCTGTGTTTGCAATGCCATTCGCGAAAAGGATCTGCGGGAAGCGGCGCGCGATGGTGCCGATACCCCCTGTAGTGCCTATGCCCGTTTCGGCCGCCGCCCCAAGTGCGGCCAGTGCGTCGGCTATGCCCGCACGATCATCGCGGCGGAGCGCGCGACGGCCTGAATAGATTGCGAAGCAGGCGCAGTAAAAGGCCCCTGACAATCGCGAACACCACGCAATAGCTGCCTGAAAAATGGCGGTTTTCTGCGCCTTTCCGGCTTAACAACCGGATGCGAAACCTTTATATGTCCGGCATTCCCAATAACAGCCGGAGCATAGCGCCATGAAGGGCGACCAGAAGGTTATCGATTATCTGAACGAGGTCCTCAAGAACGAGTTGACCGCGATCAACCAATATTTCCTCCACTATCGCATCCTCAATCACTGGGGCATCGAGAAGCTCGCCAAGTTCGAATATGAGGAATCGATCGACGAGATGAAGCACGCCGACAAGGTGGCGGAGCGCATCCTGTTCCTCGACGGCCTGCCCAATTTCCAGCTGCTCGGCCGCCTGAAGATCGGCGAAACCGTCGAGGAAATCCTCAAGGCGGATCTGGAGCTGGAATATGAGGCGCTGCCGGTGCTGCGCGACGCCATCGCCTATTGCGAGTCGATCAAGGACTTCGTCAGCCGCGATCTGTTCCAGTATATCCTCGAAAGCGAGGAAGAGCATGTCGACACGCTGGAAACCCAGTTCGAGATGATCGAACGCATGGGCATCCAGAATTATGTCCAGCTGCAGAGCAAGGCCAAGGAAGACTGAGACTGACGCGCGGGGCCGGCTGTCCGGCGGTTGGCCCCGTTTACAGGCTGCAGGGGAAGGCGCGGACCGCCCTTCCCCTGCCCTTTATGGCCTAACCTTGCACCATCGGTGCAGAGCTGGATTTCCCGTCAGATAAGTGCGTCGAGAATGCCGATCAGCGGCAGGTCGGCTGGTGGCATGTCGAGCGCATACATTTGCGCGGGCCGCACCCATTGCAGCGCGGTGGCATGGCGCGCTTCGGGCATCCCTTCCCATTTGCGGCAGACATAGAGCAACAGCAGCAGATGCTTGTTCTCCAGCGGCGCGCTGGCGAAGGTTGCGGGAGCCAGGCAGCTTTCATGGGTGCGGATCCCCAGTTCCTCCTCCAGTTCGCGCACCAGTGCCGCCTCGGGCGTTTCACCCGGCTCCACCTTGCCACCGGGAAATTCCCACAGGTCCGCCATCGGCTTTCCGGGCGGCCGTTGCTGCACCAAAACGCGGCCATCGGCATCGATCAGGGCGACGGCGACGACCAGAAACGGGGTAAAACTCTGCATAACGCTCCCTTGCAAGGGCTTTGTTAACCGTGGCTGCTTTACACACTGATCGTGGAGTGTCTGTAGCCAAGCGGGGTCATATGCGCGCGATCATCGAATTCGTCACGAAATCCGCGCTTTCGCGATGTGAGCGGGGGGCAACCGCGGTCGAATATGGCCTGATCATCGCGATGGTCGTGCTGGCCATGATCGCGGCGCTGAACAACGTCGCGACGCGCACGACCGGCATGTGGAACAATGTCGCCGGCGAAGTGACCAAATATTAACCACGAAATTCTGACACCCCCGGTTTCGCATTAAACTTTTCTCAACCGAGCCAATCTAGAGAGGTCTTCGCTGACCTAATTCATAGCGGGGCGGCCGGGTAGTTTAACGTAACGTTTGTCAAGGAGACATCACATGCAGTTCATTCGCAAGATGCTGAAGAACGAAAAGGGCGCGACCGCCATCGAATACGGCCTGATCGCCGCTCTGATCGCCGTGGCCGCCATCGGCGCCATGACCAGCCTGGGCTCGAAGCTGGGCAGCACCTTCAACAACGTTTCGGGCAACCTGAAGTAAGCTCGAAACCGATGTTAGAAAAGGGCGGCGGAAGCAATTCCGCCGCCCTTTTTCTTTGCCTGGAGTCTGCCGAATCTTACCAGGTGACGATCTTCACCCGATCGCCCGGCTTCAGCACGGAGCGTTCGTTGAGCGCGTTCAGTACCAGGAAGCGCTCCAGCGGATAATCGCTATAGGCCATGCGGCGGCCGAGCGACTGGACGGTGTCGCCCGCCTTGACGGTCACCAGATTGACCCGGCGCGGCTTGATCGCCGCCGCCTCCTGCGCCGACAGGCGCTGGACCGAACGGACCATCGAGTCGAACGGGCCAATGTCCTTGCCCGCCGGGGTCAGCAGCAGGAAATGATAGGCCTTTCCGCCGCCGAAATCATAAGCGAAGACGGTGGCGTCGATCTGACCCGACTTGGTGCTGGCGCGCACCGTGCGCCAGGCGGCCGGCAGGCCGTTGATCGTTGTGCGCTGCACCTCACCCGCCGGCGGCGCGCCAGCATTACCCGCGAGTCGCTTGAGCACCGAATCGATATAGGTCGACAAATTGCCATTATAGGCCATGCCGCCGAACTGCGCCTGACCGCCCGAACCGGTGATGCTGACCGCGTCCGCGCCATTTTCCATGCCGAAGCCCGAGGGCGCGGTGAAGGACAGGCGCAGGTCGGGATGGCGGAAGCGGCTGCCGTCGATCACGCCCTGCTTGGGATCATCGCCATAGAGGACGCCATTGAGCGCCGTCAGGAAGGCATCGCGGTTGCGCAGCGTGCTGGTCGCGCCGGTGCGCGAGGCCATCTGCGCCGCCCGATCGACGCGTTCGCCCGGATCGGGATGGGTGCTGGCCCATTCGGGCATGGAGCGCGCGTCGCCCGACACACGCTGGTCCAGACTGGTCTGCGCCGCGAGCGAGGCGAGCATGTCCGACAGCGCACGGGGATCATAGCCGGCCGAGGCGAGGTAGCGGATGCCCAGATCGTCCGCCTCATATTCCTGGCTGCGCGAGAATTTGAGGGTCAGAAGCTGGCTGCCGGTGCCGATCCCCTGCTGCAGCACGCCGCCCAGCGCCGAATCGCCCAGCAAGGCGCCGGTCAGCACCTGCAGCAGCGCGCCGCCGATCGCGTTGCGCTGCGCCGCCTGCTGGCGCCGCTGACCATGCTGGGCGGCGACATGGCCGACTTCATGGCCCAGCACGCCGGCCAGCTGCGCCTCGTCATTCATCAGCGCCATCAACTGACGCGTGACATAGACATAGCCGCCGGGGATGGCGAAGGCGTTGTTGACCGGGGAGTTGAGCAGGGTGACGGTGAAATCGCCCTGCGCATTGGAGAGGCCCGACTGGACCGCGATGCGGCGTCCGACCGTTTCCACATAGCGCGCCTGCGGCCCGACATAGGCGCCGCCAAATTCCTTGAGCAGTTCGGGATGCTGCTTGGCACCCGATGCCTTGTCCTGCGCGCTGATCGAGGAGACGGTGCGAATCGCCCGCTGCTGCCCCAGCACCGCCGGCGCCACGCCCGCGACGATCAGGCCGACGCCAAGGCCGGCCGACAACCATGTCCGATTCATTCCATTCCCATCCTTGACACCCTGCCCCTGTTACCGTGCCGTAACGAGCGAGGACAGGATGCTGTTCCGGGAAATTGATGTCAGATACCGATGGCCAGGAACTTGTCGGCGCGATCGGTGCGCAGCGCCTGCGGTTCGAGGCCGGACAGCGCGTCCAGTTCCTCGCCAATGGCTGCACCCAGATTGGCGATCGCCTGCACCGGCTCGCGATGGGCGCCGCCCACGGGCTCTACGACGATACGGTCGATCACGCCCAGGCCCTTCAAATGCTGCGCCGTGACCTGCATCGCGGTCGCCGCGTCGCTGGCCTTTTCGGCGGTGCGCCACAGGATCGAGGCGCAGCCTTCGGGCGAGATCACCGAATAGACGGCATGTTCGAACATCAGCACGCGATTGGCCGCAGCCAGCGCCACCGCGCCGCCCGAGCCGCCCTCACCCACCACGGCCGCGACCATGGGGACGCCGAGCGCCAGACAGGCTTCGGTCGAACGGGCAATGGCTTCGGCCTGGCCACGTTCTTCGGCCTGGACGCCAGGGAAGGCGCCCGAGGTATCGACCAGCGTGACGACCGGCAGGCCGAACCGGTCGGCCAGTTCCATCAGGCGGATCGCCTTGCGATAGCCTTCGGGCTTGGCCATGCCGAAATTGTGACGGACGCGGCTGGCAGTGTCGTCGCCCTTTTCATGGCCGATGACCATGACCTTGCGTTCGCCCAGCGTCGCGAAGCCGCCGATGATCGCCTGATCGTCGGCAAAGGCGCGGTCGCCGGCCAGCGGCATGAAATTGTCGAACATGCCCGCGACATAATCCTTGAAGTGCGGGCGTTCGGGGTGGCGGGCCACCTGCGTCTTCTGCCAGGGCGTCAGCTTGGCATAGATGTCCGACAGCATCTTGTCGGCACGCTGTTCCAGCGTGTTGATCTCGCCACTAATGTCGATGTCGCCGACGGAGGCCGTCTGGCGCAGTTCGATGATGCGGGCTTCCAGCTCTGCGACCGGCTTTTCAAATTCGAGAAAGCTTACCATGGCGGATGGCGTTAAGGCGCGGACGCGTCGCCGTCAACGCGGGGATGCGCGATCCTGGCTTGCATGCCGGCCAGCGGGTGCCGGCTGTTGACCAGTTCGACCAGCCGGCGGCTGTCGACATGGGTGTAGATTTGCGTCGTGCCGATATCGGCATGGCCCAGCATGGATTGCAGCGCGCGCAGGTCCGCCCCGCCCTCCAGCAAATGGGTGGCAAAGGCGTGGCGCAGCACATGGGGGCTGACCCGTTCGGGCGCGATGCCGGCCGCCGCAGCCAGTTGCTTGACCAGCTGATAGAGGCGGATGCGGCTGACATGACTCTTGCCCGAGGGGAAAAGCCATGGGCTGTCCGCCGGCACATGGGTGAGCCAGGTCGCGACGGCGGCACGGGCGCGGTCGGAGATCGGCACAAGCCGTTCTCGCGCGCCCTTGCCCTTGATGATGAGGAAGGGGCGATCGACCGCCAGCGCCTTGCGCGGCAGCGAGACCAGTTCGGTCGCGCGCAGGCCCGAGCCATAGAGAAGTTCGATCAGCGCCGAGAGCCGCAGATCGAGCGGCGCGGGATGGTCCGTCTCCACCCGCTGCGCGATCAGGGCAAAGAGCGAATCGACCTCCTGCGACGACAAGATCTTGGGCAGCGGCCGGCGCGTGACCGGCCGGGGCAATGCCGCGCCGGGATTGTCGGCGCGCAGCCCCTCTTCCTCCAGAAAAGCGTAGAAGGCGCGCAGCGCGGACGCCTTGCGCGCCACGGTGGAGGCGGCGAGCGGCGCCCATTCGCCAGCAAGACGGCCGAGCATGTCCTGGCTGGCGGCGGCAAGCCCGCCGACAATCTCCCCGGCGCCCTGAAGGTCGGTGCGATAGGCGAGCAGCGTGTTGCGCGACGCGCCGCGTTCCGCCGCCATCATTTCGAGGAAGCGGTCGATCAGGACGGCGTCGTCATTCATCGCCCCGGACCGGGTCAGGACAGGCGGGTCAGGGCCTCGGCCGCGATCATCCGCGCCTCCGGGTCCAGCCCGACGCGATGCAGCGCCGCCACCACATGATAGAGATGGCCGGCCGGCAGGCGATGCCAGTCGCGCCCCTGCATGCCAACGGCAGCGAGCAACGCCACGGTCGCCTTCTCGCCCCGCTGCGACGCGGCGTCGATCGCCCGCGCCCAGCGGCTGTTGGCGGCCAGGGTGAAGCCATTATCCTGCGCCAGCGCGGCCGCATCATTGGCCGACAGGCGCGACAGGCCCGCCAGTGCGGCGATCAGCATCCGTCCCTTTTCGGGGCCGGCATCGCCGACATAGCTGGAGATGCGGCTGCTGCCGCTGTCGACGACCGTGCTGGGCGCGCCAACCGCGAGCAAGGCCCAGAAATCCTGTGCGCCATCGCCATCGATCTGGCCGATCGCCTGCGCCCAGCGGGCCGCATTGCGATCATAGCCGGCGGTCAGCATCGCCGCGACCAGATTGGCGGCATCGCGCGCATCGGCCTGCGACACCGGCAGCGCAGCGGCGGCGCGGGCCGTGGCGATCAGGCCGACATAATCGGGCGCGCCATTGTCGCGCCACAACGTCTGCATCGCCTGGATGCGGGCACCAGAGGTGGGGCCGGAATAGGCATTGCGCAGCGCATCGACGCGATCGGCCAGATCGGACGCAAGATCGCCTTCGCTACCCAGCTCGGCATAGAAATTGACCAGCGCCTCGCTGGAAAAGACGCCCAATCGTGCGGCGACTTCGCTGCCCGGCAGGCGGCGCACGGCGGTCAGGGCCGGCGCGCGGGCTTCCCAGGCGCGGACATGCGGGCCGACGCTGCCGAACATGTCGTCGGGGATCGGCGCGTGGAGCGCCGTCGCCAGGCCATAGCGCCATGCGGTAAGGCCATCGACGCCGTCCCATTCGATCTTGACCGAACGGCGCGCGTTGAAGCCGGCGCCGACCATCTTTTCGGCCAGGCGATAATCGATGCCGCGCACCACGCCCTTGCGCTGGGCCTGGTTGAGTGCGGCGCTGGCGGAACCCTGATCGCCCGACAGCGCCGGGCAGATCGCCCGCGTCATGTCCCAGCCCGGTTCCTTGCTGGTGCGCAGCGCGCCCGCCGACAGCGGGCACAGGCCCGCCGGATCGGCGGTCGCCAGATAGGTCTGCATCGCGATCGCGTAGAGGCGCGGCGTATATTTGTCGGGGTCGACGCTCTGCACCAGCAGGCGGGCGCTGTCCGCCTCGCCCATGCGCAGCAGCAGCCAGGCGCGCTCGGCCGCCCAGTCGGCGCCATTGATGCCGCGCGGCGTGTCGGTCGCGCTGAGCAGCGCGCGCCGCAGCAGGATGGAGGCCCAGCGCGACAGGATCGGCGCATGGGTCTGCTTCATTAGCGTGGCGAGATAGGGGCCATATTCCGCGCCGAAGGCGTCGGGTTCCATGCCGCGCGTGGCCGGCGTCAGCGGGCCGATGCGGTCGAGTGAGCGGCGCGCGCTCTGCGGCAGGTCATATTTGGCCTTTTCGGCGGCCAGTTCGTCCGCGCTCATCGCCTCGGCGGCATTCTCCACCGCATTGGCGACCGACAGGTCGAGCGGCTGGACGATTTCGCCCGACGGCGACGGCGTGACCGGCACGGTCGGGACGACCGGTGCGGGCGATGCCGGACGGGCCGGCTGCGCGGGCGTGGGGGTCGGCGCCGGGGCCGGATCACCAAAGCCGGGCGGCAGCAGCGATTCGGGCGCCTGCTGCGCGACGACCGGCAGCGCCAGGGCGAGCGCAAAGCTGCCCAGCGCCCATTTCGCATTCCCCCGCAGGCGGCTCATGCGGCTTACTGACCCAGTTTCTCGGCCGGGATGACCTTCTCGACGGGCTGTTGCGGCTGTTCGCCACCGCGCGACCAGAGCACGCCGATCAGCAGGACAAGAACCAACACCGCCGCGATCGGAAGGATCGGCAGACGGGTGCGACGGCGCGAACCGCCTTCGAAACTGCTCAGGGAACGATTATTCTTCATGGTCTCTTCTGCGGCTGGCCCGGCGATGTTTGCCGGACGACAGGGGAAAGTTGCGTTTGCCTCAGCGACGGCTGGCTGTATAGCCCCCCTCGCCATGCAGCGAAACAGCAAATTCCCGGAGAGCAAAGCCAAGCGCGGCCCGATCGTGCTGATCGGCATGATGGGCGTGGGCAAATCCACCGTCGGCCGGCGCCTTGCCGCGCGCCTGGGCCTGAGCTTCGTCGATGCCGATGAAGAGATTGAGCGGGCCGCCGGCATGAGCGTGAGCGAGATTTTCGCCCGCTATGGCGAGGCCCATTTCCGCGATGGCGAGCGCCGGGTGATCGCCCGGCTGATGGACGGCGTGCCCAAGGTGATCGCGACCGGGGGCGGCGCCTTCATGCAGGACGAGACCCGCGCGCTGATCCTGGACCATGCCACCACCATCTGGCTGGATGCCGATATCGAGGTGCTGGTCGATCGCGTGTCCCGCCGCGAAGGGCGCCCGCTGCTGAAGGATCGCGACCCGCGCATCGTGCTGACCGAGCTGGCGGCGGTCCGCAACCCCATCTACGCGCTGGCGCCAATCCATGTGAAGAGCATCGCCGCGCCGCACGAGGTCGCCGTCGACCGCATCCTGGAGCAGCTATCCGCATGGCACTAGTCCCCGTCGCGCTGGGCGCGCGCAGCTATGACATCGTCATCGAACAGGGCGCGCTCGACCGTGCGGCCGACCATCTGGCGCGCTACGCCCGTGGCGGGCGGCTGGTCGTCGTCACCGACACCCATGTCGCGGCGGCGCAACTGCCCCGGCTCGACGCCAGCCTGCGCCGGGCCAATATCGTCATCGAACCGATCATCCTGCCGGCGGGCGAACAGACCAAGAGCTGGCGCCATCTGGAGGAACTGCTCGACGCGCTGCTGGCGCTGGAGATCGAGCGCGGCGACCATGTCATCGCGCTGGGCGGCGGCGTGATCGGCGACCTGGTCGGCTTTGCGTCGTCCATCCTGAAGCGCGGCTGCCATTTCGTGCAGTTGCCCACCACCCTGCTGGCACAGGTCGACAGCTCGGTCGGCGGCAAGACCGCGATCAACGCGCGCGCCGGCAAGAATCTGATCGGCAGCTTCTACCAGCCCAGCCTGGTGCTGATCGACCCGTCGGTGCTCGACAGCCTGCCGCTGCGCGAAACCCGCGCCGGCTATGCCGAGGTGGTCAAATATGGCCTGATCGACGATCCCGACTTCTTTGCCTGGTGCGAGGCCAATGCCGACCGGCTGCTGGCCGGCGACGCGGAAGCCCGCACCTATGCGATCGAGCGGAGCGTGCGCGCCAAGGCGGCGATCGTTGCCGATGATGAGCGCGAGACGACCGGCCGCCGGGCACTGCTGAACCTTGGCCACACTTTCGGCCATGCGCTGGAGGCCGATACCGGCTTTTCCGACACGCTGCTCCATGGCGAGGGCGTGGCCGCCGGCATGGCGCTCGCCTTCCGCTATTCGGCGCGGCTTGGCCTGTGCAGCGCATCGGACGCGGAACGGGTCACCGCGCATCTGAAGGCGATCGGCCTGCCCCATGACCTGGCCAGCGCCCATGTGACGGCCGACGGCGCGGCGCTGGTGGCACATATGCTGCACGACAAGAAGATGGCGGCGGGCACCCTGCCCTTCCTGCTGGCGCGCGGCATCGGCCAGACCTTCCTGTCGAAGGATGTGGTGCTGGACGATGTGGCGGCGTTCCTCGACGCGGATCGCGCCGGCGCCTGACCAGGGCCTATTACACAGCAGGCAATTACCGCCCCTCCCTCCCAGGGAGGGGAGAAATATAGCCTTGTCCCGACATTTCAGCACCGATCGGCCTCGGTAATAATCGGGACATTCGCCCGCAGCATTTGCGGGCTAGACCAGTCCTTGTCAGCGGCATCCCCTTGCAGATCCCCCTCTGTCGCCGCTGATCCTCCCCTGAACCTCGGCCTCCAGCTTTTAGCTGGAGGCCCTTTTTTTGCCTATCGGCCCAGCCCCCTCCACCATGCTGCGCATGCCCCCCTCCCCGTCAGCGGGGAGGAATAAAAAAAGGGCGCCCGGTGGGGCGCCCTTTCGATATCGTGCCTGTGAAAGGCCGATTACTTCTTCAGCGTCAGGCCGCCAAAGCGCTTGTTGAAGCGCGCAACCTGGCCGCCGGTGTCCAGCTGGCGGTTGCCACCGGTCCAGGCCGGGTGCGACTTGGGATCGATGTCGAGCGCCATCGTGTCGCCTTCCTTGCCCCAGGTCGAGCGGGTCTGGAAGGTGGTGCCGTCGGTCATCTGGACGGTGATGAAGTGGTAATCGGGGTGGGTATCGGCCTTCATGGCGTCTTGCTCCGTGTGTGTGCCGGTTCCGACCGGCTATGGATGCGATAAAATGCGAAGGCGCGCCGTTAGCGTTTTCGGCGCGCCAAAGCAAGGAAAAGGATGTGCCTTCGCTCAGTCCTTGGGCGGATCGGCGATCATCGCGACGAAATTGGCTTCCGCCGCCAGCTTGCCCTCGATCAGCGCACGGCCGGCGAACTTGCAGACCGCGCCGCGCATCTGCGTCACTTCGACATGCAGGTCGAGCAGGCAGCCCGGCTCCACCGGAGTGCGGAACTTCGCGCCGTCGATGCTCATGAAATAGACGAGCTTGCCCGAATCCGCGAGCCCCAGCGAATCGACCACCAGCACGCCGGCCGCCTGGGCCATGGCCTCGACGATCAGCACGCCCGGCATGATCGGCCGGCCGGGGAAATGCCCCTGGAAGAAGGGCTCGTTCATCGACACCGCCTTGATCGCGTGGATCGACTGGCTCGGCACCAGCGACGCCACGCGGTCAACCAGCAGCATCGGGTAGCGATGCGGCAGGGCAGCCATGACCCGACGGATATCCATCGGGCCACGGGCTTCCTTGTTATCAACCTCTCCGGTCATCTTATCAGCGCGACTTGGGCGCCTGCGCCGGGTTGGCGGGGGCCGGAGCGGCAGCGGCCGGAGCCGCAGCCTGGCCCTGACGACCGCCCGGCTGCCAGCCGGCGGGCGGGGTGATGCCGACGCTGGGCACCAGCGTGTTGAGTTCGGTCACGACCGCGGCCGTGATGTCGACGGTCGGCTGATAGGACACGGTCGCGTCGGGCGACAGGACCAGGTCGACCTTCGCCTTGGTCATGGCGGCCTTCAGCGCGTCCGACAGCTTGGCGGTGATCTGTTCCTCGACATAGGCGTTGGCGAGCGCGATCGGCTGGCCCAGGCGCTGCAGTTCGGCCTGCGCGGTCTGCTGCGACTGCTGGAACTGCTGATACTGGGTTTCGATCGCCGGGGTCGGCTTGCCGCCGGCCGCCTTCAGCGCGGCCTGCAGGGCGTCGCCCTTGGTCTTGAGATCGGTGTCGATCGCGGTCTTGCGCGCGGTGAAGCTGTCGATCTGCGCCTTGTAGGTGGTCTGGATCTGGGTGCGGGCGGTCGAATAGGCCGCGCTAGTGGCAACCGCGCGCTGCAGATCGACGACGGCGATGCCCTGCTTCGACTGGGCAGCGGCGGGCGCAGCGGTCAGAGCGATGGCGGTGACAGGCGCGATACCGAGCGCCAGAGCCTTGATAAACGTCTTCATCAGAATTGAGTCCCTACGTTGAAGGTGATGAGTTTGTTGTCGTCCCCTGGTTCCTTGAGCAGGGCCTTGGCGATGTCGATGCGGAACGGCCCGAAGGGCGAGTTCCAGTTGACACCGAAGCCCACGGACAGACGCGGTTTCAGCGTGTTGCCCAGATATTCTTCTTCGAACATGCCACTCTTGGTGTCATAGCCCACCGGGCAGACCGGACTGGTGGCCGAACCGGTTGCCCTGACCGTGGACAGAGTTCCCGTCGAGTCCGAGCAATAGCCGGCGAAGCTGCCATTGCCATTCACCAGCCCCGGATTCTTGAGGCCAGCAACGGCGCCGACATCAGCGAAAATCGACGGGCGGAGGCCCATCTCACGGGCACCGGAACCCAGCGGGATCTCCATTTCGGCGCGCGCCATATAATAGACGCGGCCACCCAGGGCGTCATCCGACACATTGTTGTTGCCCGACTGGCGAACATAAGTGGTGTTGCCATCATCGTCAGTGGACGACGTCAGATAGTAGCGCTTGATGCGCGGGCCGACGCCGCGGATGTCGAAGCCGCGAATCTGGGGCTCACCCAGGAAGAATCGGTCGGTCAGGCGGATCGGATCGACTTCGGCACCGCTGGCGTCATAGCGGGTGCCCTGGAGACTGTGGATATAGCCGCCTTCCGCCGACAGCGAGAAGATGAAGCCGGCGCCCAGGCCCCAATATTTGGCGGCATTGGCGCGGGTGCGGATGTAGCGGACGTCGCCGCCCAGGCCGGCAAAGTCCTGGCTGAGCGTGACGGTCTGCCCACGGGTCGGACGGATGCGGTTGTCGCGGGTATCATAGATCAGCGAATAGCCGACGGAAGATGTGGTCCGCTTGCCGATCGCGTCGCAGAGATAACGGCCTGCAATCAGCGGGTCGCAGGCACCGTCGGTATAATAGGTGTCCTTGTCCAGCGTCACGTCGTCGAAGTTCAGCGTGTAGCGCAGCGCCAGCGACACATATTCGGTGATCGGCACGCCGGCGCGCAGCTGGAAGCCGGTCGTGGTCTGTTCATAGGTGGTGTCGCGGTCGTTATTGCTGAGATAACGGAAGCTGTTGAGGTCGCGGCGATAGATGTCGCCGCCCAGCGCGATATTCTTGTCCATGAAATAGGGCTCGGTGAAGCCCACTTCGACCGACTTGGAATAAGCCGAATAATTGACCGAGGTGCGCAGTTCCTGGCCCTTGCCGCGGAAGTTGCGCTGGGTGATCGACGCCGAGATGATGAAGCGTTCGAGCGAGGAATAGCCGGCCGAGAGCGAGAGTTCGCCGGTCGACTTTTCCTGAACGTTGGTTTCCAGCACGATGCGGTCGGGCGCGGAACCGGGCTTCTGCTCGATGTCAAGCTTCTCCTGGAAGAAGCCGAGCGAGTTGATGCGGTCCTTCGAGCGCTTGACGAGGAAGCTGTTGAAGGCGTCGCCTTCGGCCAGGCGGAACTCGCGGCGAACGACCTTGTCCTGGGTCAGCGTGTTTCCGTTGATGTCGACGCGCTCGACATAGACGCGCGGGGCGTTGGCGATGCGGAAGTTGATCCCCATCGTCAGGTCGTCCTTCGACCGGTTGAAGTCGGGTTCGACCTGGGCAAAAGCATAGCCGAACAGGCCGGCGGTTTCGCTCAGCGTGTCGACCGTGTCCTCGACCTGCTTGGCGTTGTACCAGTCGCCCTTCTTCATCGGCAGACGGCGGGTCAGCGCATCGCCCGACAGGTCGCGAATATCGGATTCGACCTTCACGTCGCCGAACTTGTAGCGATCCCCTTCCTCGACCACATAAGTGATGATGAAGTCCTGCTTGTCAGGCGTCAGTTCCGCGACGGCCGAGATCACGCGGAAATCGGCATAGCCTTCGGTCAGGTAGAATTGGCGCAGCTTCTGCTGGTCATAGGCCAGGCGATCCGGGTCATAGCTGGTGCCCGAGGAGAAGATGCGGAACCAGCGCGACTGCTTGGTCACCATCTGGCCGCGCAGTTCGCCGTCCTTGAACTTCTCGTTGCCGATGATGTTGATCTGGCGGACCTTGGACTTGGGCCCTTCCGAGATTTCGAACACGATGTCGACGCGGTTCTGGTCCAGCTGGACCATCTTGGGCTCGATCGTCGCGGCGAAGCGGCCCTGGCGGCGATACAGCTCGACGATGCGGGCGACGTCGGCGCGGACCTTGGAGCGGGTATAGATCTGGCGCGGCGCCAGTTTTATTTCGGGACGGATCTTGTCGTCCTTCAGGCGCTTATTACCTTCAAGGACGATACGGTTGATGACGGGGTTTTCCTTCACCTCGACGGTCAGCGCACCGCCATCATTGCGGATCTGGACGTCGGCGAAGAGTTCGGTCTCATACAGGTCGCGCAGCGCCTGATCGAGCGATTCCTGGCTGAAGGCCTGGCCCACGCGCAGCTTGGTGTAGGACATGACCGTGTCCTGCTCCAGACGCTGGGTGCCGGTCACGGTGATGCTGCGGATCGTGCCTTCGGGCGTATTGGCCGTGGACGCCGCGATCGGCGCAGCCGCCGGTGCTGCCGGGGCCGCATTCTGGGCCATCGCCGGCACGGCCGACAGGCCCGCAATCATCGTCGTGGCCAACAGGGCCGCGATGATCGGACGCTGGCCCTTGCTGCTGTTCATCGCTGTCACCCGCTCACCTCAAAAAAGTAAAAAACTGTTTCGCCAGAAATAGACGGCGCCGAACCGCGCCTTCCCTGCCCGATGCGGCTCAGCCGATCAAGCCGGACAGCCGCTCCCACAATCCGAAAGACGACAAATCGTTGAAGGTCACCAGCAACATGACCGTCATCAGCAGCGCCAGACCCGACCGATAGGCCCAATCCTGCACCTGCGGGCTCACCGGCCGCCGCTGCACTGCCTCCACCCCATAGAAAAGCAGATGACCGCCATCCAGCATGGGAATTGGCAAGAGGTTGATGAACCCCAAGTTAATCGAGATGAGGGCGATGAAGAAGATGAAGCTCTCCAGCCCCAGCGTCGCCGCCTGCCCCGATACCTGCGCGATCTTGAGCGGGCCGCCCAGTTCCTTGACCGATCGATCGCCGCCGATCACCTGCCCCAGCGTCTCCACCATGGTGCGGATGATCTGGCCGGTGCGCTCGATCGCCACCACGGGCGCGCGCAGCAGGCTGACCGGTTCGATCACCGGTTCGCCCGGCGCGATGCCCAGACGTCCGATGCGGAACTTGTTGCCGAAACCGTCATCTTCGCTGACCGCGCCGACATGGCCCTGCTTCTCGATCACCTGCCCCTTGCGGTCGAGCAGGATCGTCACCGGCTCACCGGGACGGATCTGGGCATAAAGGCGGATATCGTCGAAGGTGCTCATCGCCCGGCCATTGAGCGAGACGATGCGATCGCCGGGCTGGATACCGGCCATGGCAGCGGCGCTGCCGGGCTGGACCATGCCGGCGACCGCCGGCGTCCGGCTTTCGCCATGCAGGAAGGCGAAGGCAGCAAGGATCAGGATGGCGAAGAGGAAATTGATCGCCGGGCCGGCGGCGACGATCGCCGCGCGTTGCCACAGCGGCTTGGCCGGGAAGCTTTCGGCACGATCCTGCACCGACATTTCCAGCCATTTGGGATCGGTCTGGCTGGCCGCGTTCATGTCCCCCTTGAAGCGGACATAGCCGCCCAGCGGCAGCGCCGCGAGGCGCCAGCGGGTGCCGCGCTTGTCCACCCAGGCGGCGATTTCCGGGCCGAAGCCGATCGAAAAGGCCTCCGCCTTCACCCCGCACCAGCGTCCGACCAGATAATGACCCAGTTCATGCACGAAGACGAGCGGCCCGATGACCGCCACGAAAGCCAAGATGGTCAACAGGAAACCGGGATTGTGGATCAAACCGTCAATCTTTCCATCACATCACCCGCCATAACCCGTGCCGTTGCGTCGGCGTGCAGGACGTCGTCCATGCAGGCAGGCATCGGCGCGCTATAGCGATTGAGAACATCCTCCACAATCATGGCGATATCAAGGAAGCCGATGCGGCCGGCCAGAAAGGCCGCCACGGCGACCTCGTTGGCGGCGTTGAGGATGGCGGCCGATGCGTCGCCGGCCTGCGCCGCCGCGCGCGCCAGGCGCAGCGCGGGGAAACGCCGGTCGTCGGGCGCTTCGAAGTCCAGACGGCCGATCCGGGCCAGATCGAGCGGCTGGCAGGGCGTGGCGATCCGCGCCGGCCAGGCCAGCGCATGGGCGATCGGGATGCGCATGTCGGGCGAGCCGAGCTGTGCCAAAGTGGACCGGTCGCGATATTCGATCATCGAATGGATGACCGATTGCGGGTGGACCAATATCTCGATCCGGTCGAGCCCGACCGGAAAGAGATGGGCCGCCTCGATCAGTTCCAGCCCCTTGTTCATCATCGTCGCGCTATCGACGCTGATCTTCGCGCCCATCGACCAGTTGGGATGGGCCACCGCCTGCGCCGGGGTGATGGCGCGCATATCCTCATAGCCGAGCGTGCGGAACGGTCCGCCGCTCGCCGTCAGGATGATGCGGGCGACATCGTCCAGGCTGCTGCCGGCCAGGCACTGGAAGATCGCATTATGCTCGCTGTCCACCGGCAGCAGCGTCGCGCCCGATGCGGTCGCCGCCTGCATCATCAGCGCGCCGGCCGACACCAGCGACTCCTTGTTGGCAAGCGCCACCGTGCCGCCGGCCTGCAGTGCGGCGATGGTGGGCTTGAGGCCCGCGCAGCCGACGATCGCGGCCATGGTCCAGTCGGCACCCGCCGCTGCGGCATCGACCAGCGCGCCCTCGCCCGCCGCCGCCTCGACACCCGATCCGGCGAGCGCGTCCTTGAGCGCGCCATATTGGGCTTCGTCCGCGACCACGGCGATCTTCGCACCGACCGCGCGCGCGGCGGCGGCGAGGCCGGCGACATCGCGATTGGCGGTCAGGGCGATGACTTCATAGGCATCGGGTTCGCGCTGGATCAGGTCCAGCGTCGACATGCCGACTGATCCGGTGGCGCCGAAGACGGAAACGCTGCGCATCAGGCGCCCGCCAGGACCAGATAGAGCAAGGCGGCGAGCGGCGCGGCTGCCACCACGCCGTCGAGCCGGTCCATCACCCCGCCATGGCCGGGCAGGAGATTGCTGCTGTCCTTGACGCCGGCGCGGCGCTTCATCGCGCTTTCGAGCAGATCGCCAAGCTGCGCCGCCACGGCGAGCAGGCCGCTCGCCGCCGCCAGCTGGATCGGCAGGGCGGCAAAACGATAGAGAAGGAAGCCGGTGAGCAGGGCCGCCAGCACGCCACCACCCAGCCCCGACCAGGTCTTGGACGGGCTGACCCGCGGCGCCAGCTTGGGCCCGCCGATCGAGCGGCCAGCAAAATAGGCGCCGATATCGGTGGCCCAGACCAGGCCGAGCGCCCAGAAGGCCAGCAGCAGGCCATGGCTGTCGGGCGCCTGCCCGCGCAGGAACAGCAGCGCCATCACCGGCAGGCAGATATAGAGAATGCCGAGCGCCAGCTTGATCGCGCGGCTGGTGATCAGCACGAAGAAGAAGGACGCCATCATCAGGCCGAAACCGAGCCAGGACACGCCCGCCGCCACCGGGCAGAGGATCGCCAGCGGCACCGAAACGGCATACATCGCCATCTTGCGCTGATCGGACGAGGCGCCGGTCAGCATGCCCCATTCGCCCATCATCAGCACACCGGCGATCGACAGCAGCATCCAGAAGACGAAGCCGCCAAAGACCAGCGCGCCCACAGCCATGGCGATCAGGCCAAGGCCAACGATCGTGCGGGTCCGCAATTCACTCGACATGTTACTCACAGTCCGCCGAAACGGCGGTCCCTCATGCGGAAGGCGTCGAGCGCCTGCGCCAATGCCCGGCCATCGAAATCGGGCCAGAGCATATCGGTAAAATAGAGTTCGGCATAAGCCGCCTGCCACAGCATGAAATTGCTGAGCCGCTGTTCGCCCGAGGTACGGATCAGCAGGTCGAGCGGCGGCAGGTCCGCGGTGTAGAGTTCGGCATCGATCGCCTCGATACCGATATTCTCGGCCGACAATTCACCGCTCGCCACCCGCTGCGCCAGACGCTGCGCCGCGCGCACCATCTCGTCCTGCGCGCCATAGTTGAGCGCGATCGCGATCACCGGGCCAGTGTTGGCGGCGGTGCGCGCCATCGCGCTTTCGATCAGTTCGACCAGGCCAGGCTCGAGCGCCTTGTAGTTGCCGATCACCCGCAGCCGCACGCCATTGGCATGGAACTCGTCGATATCCGACTGGATGAAATGGCGCAGCAGCCCCATCAGGTCGGACACTTCGGTCGCCGGACGCTTCCAGTTCTCCGAAGAGAAAGCGTAAAGCGTCAGGCATTCAAGGCCCATATCCTGCGCCGCGCGGGCGACGCGGCGCACCGCCTCCACCCCGGCGCGATGGCCGGCGATGCGCGGCAACAGCCGCTTCTTCGCCCAGCGGCCATTGCCGTCCATGATGATGGCGACATGGCGCGCACCATGGGCAGGCGCAGCGCTGGTAAGATCGGGCTTGGCTTGTGTGGCCATCAGATAGGAATGCGTGCTTTGGCCGCGAAAGAAAAGCCCCGGCTTACTGGCCGAGGATTTCCTTTTCCTTGGCCGAAGCGGCCGCGTCGATATCCACGATGGTGGCGTCGGTCAGCTTCTGGACTTCGGTTTCCAGGCGCTTGCGCTCGTCTTCGCTGATCTCGCCCTTCTTCTCGTCGGTCTTCAGGCTGTCCATGCCGTCGCGACGGACGTTGCGGACGGCGACGCGCGCGCCTTCGGCATATTTGCTGGCGAGCTTGGCCAGTTCCTTGCGGCGTTCCTCGGTGAGGTCCGGGATCGGCAGGCGCAGCGTCTGGCCGTCGACGATCGGGTTGAGGCCCAGGCCCGCCGAGCGGATCGCCTTGTCGCAGGGGCCGACATTGGCCTTGTCCCACACCTGGACCGACAGCATGCGCGGCTCGGGCGCCGACACGGTGGCGACCTGGTTCAGCGGCATGTTGGCGCCATAGACGGTGACCATGACGGGATCGAGCAGCTGCACATTGGCGCGGCCGGTGCGCAGACCGGTGAGATCGCCCTTCAGCGCTTCGATTGCGCCGGCCATGCGGCGTTCGAGGTCGGACTTGTTATACTGGGCCATTATTAGCGCTCCTGATTTTGCACGATCGTCGCGGTGCCTTCACCCGCCAGCACCTTGGCCAGGTTGCCTTCCTCGCGGATGTTGAAGACGACGATGGGAATATGATTTTCACGGCACAGCGCGATCGCGCTGGCGTCCATGACCTTGAGATTGTCGGTCAGCACCTGGTCGAAGCTGATCGCCTCATAGCGGGTGGCGTCCGCCACCTTCTTGGGATCGGCATCATAGATGCCATCGACACTGGTGCCCTTGAACAGCGCGTCGCAGTTCATTTCCGCTGCGCGCAGGGCCGCCGTGGTATCGGTGGTAAAGAAGGGATTGCCGGTGCCCGCCGCGAAGATCACGATCCGGCCCTTCTCCATGTGGCGCACGGCCTTGCGACGGATATAGGGTTCGCACACCGACGCCATCGGAATGGCCGACTGAACGCGGGTGTCGCAGCCGATCTTTTCCAGCGCATTCTGCACCGCCAGCGCGTTCATCACGGTCGCCAGCATGCCCATATAGTCGGCGCTGGTGCGGTCGAAGCCCTTGGCCGCGCCGGCAAGGCCGCGGAAGATGTTGCCGCCACCCACGACCACGCACAGTTCGAAGCCCGCATCCTTCGCGGCGGCGATTTCGCCAGCGACGCGATCGACGGTCTCGGGATCGATGCCGAACTGGCCGGACCCCATCAGCACCTCGCCCGACAATTTCAGCAGGATGCGTTTGAAGGCTGGCCGGGTCATGTGGGGCAAGAATCCTTGATGGTTGGCAGGGGAAGCGGCCGGGACATTAGAGGCGGTAAAGCGCGATGCCAAGGGGCGTTTGTCGTGCGCTCCAGCCTCTTCATGGAGAAAGCGGCACCAATGGCGCCCGGCCCGACCGGCGCCGACCGCCGAACGCACCATGCTCTCATAGAAAAAGGGCGCCCCGCAGGACGCCCCTTCCCTTTGCTTGTCGCTCGATCGGCGATCAGGCGCCGGCGGCAGCAGCCACTTCGGCGGCGAAGTCGCTGACTTCCTTCTCGATGCCTTCACCCAGCTGGAAGCGGACATAGGACTTGAGCGAGATCGACTTGCCGGCATCCTTGGCCGCCTTGGCGACGACGTCGGCGATCGGGGTCTTGTTGTCCATCACGAACAGCTGCGAGAGCAGGGCCTGCTCCTTGGCGAACTTGGCGACCGCACCGTCGACCATCTTGGCGACGATTTCCGCGGGCTTGCCCGATTCGGCAGCCTTTTCAGCGGCGATCGCGCGCTCACGCTCCAGCAGGGCCGGATCGATGTCGTCAGCCGACAGGGCCAGCGGGAAGGCAGCGGCGATGTGCATGGCCAGCTGCTTGCCCAGCGGCTCCAGAACGTCCGCGGGGGCATCGCCTTCGAGCGCGACGAGCACGCCGATCTTGCCGAGGCCCGGCGCAGCGGCGTTGTGGACGTAGGGCACGACGACGCCTTCGGTCACTTCGACATGGGCGACGCGACGCAGATTCTGGTTTTCGCCGATGGTCGCGATGTTGGCGACCAGCTTTTCGGCGATGGTGCCGCCGGCGGGGTGCGGCTGGGCCGACAGGGCTTCGGCGTCAGCCGCGCCCGATTCCAGCGCAACGGTCGACACGGTGCGAACGAAGTCCTGGAACTGGTCGTTCTTGGCAACGAAGTCGGTTTCGCTGTTCACTTCGACGGCAACGCCCTTGGTGCCGGCAACGGCAACGCCGACCAGGCCTTCAGCAGCGGTGCGGCTCGACTTCTTCTGGGCAGCAGCCAGACCCTTGGCGCGCAGCCAGTCGGTCGCCGCTTCGATGTCGCCATTGGCTTCGGTGAGGGCCTTCTTGCAATCCATCATGCCCGCGCCCGAACGGTCGCGCAGTTCCTTGACGGCGGCAGCGGTAATCTCGGCCATGTTGAGGCTCCTAAATCAAAAGGGGTTTAATCAGATAAGCACTAGGGCGCGTTCCGTAATGGACCGCGCCCTAGCCTGTCATTCTTGCAGTTCGAAGACCGCGGATCAGGCCTGCGCGACGACCTCTTCGGCCTCGGGCTCGTCCAGAGCGCCCAGGTCGATGCCCGAAGCCTGCTGCGCACCACGGTTGCCCTTGGTGGCGGCAGCGGCGACGGCGTCGCAGTAGAGGCGGATGGCGCGGCTGGCGTCATCGTTCGCCGGAACCGGGAAGGCGATGCCGTCGGGCGAGACGTTCGAGTCGAGGATGGCGACAACCGGGATACCCAGGGTGTTGGCTTCCTTGATCGCCAGCTCTTCCTTGTTGGCGTCGATCACGAACATGACATCGGGGATGCCGTTCATGTCGCGAATGCCGCCCAGCGACAGTTCCAGCTTCTCGCGCTCGCGGGTCATCTGGAGGACTTCCTTCTTGGTGAAGCCGTGGGTATCGCCCGACAGCTTCTCTTCGAGGGTCTTCAGGCGCTTGATCGAGCCCGAAATGGTCTTCCAGTTGGTGAGCATGCCGCCCAGCCAGCGGTGGTTGACGAAGTGCTGACCCGACTTGCGGGCGGCTTCGGCGATCGGATCCTGGGCCTGGCGCTTGGTGCCGACGAACAGAACCTTGCCGCCGCCGGCGACGGTGGCCGACACGAAGTCGAGGGCGCGCGCGAAGAGCGGCACGGTCTGCGACAGGTCAAGGATGTGGATGCCGTTGCGGTCGCCGAAGATGTACGGCTTCATCCGCGGGTTCCAGCGGTGGGTCTGGTGGCCGAAGTGGGCGCCAGCCTCGATCAATTGCTGCATGGTGACGACGGGGGTCGCCATAATCATTTCTCCTTCCGGTTGCTACCTCTGGGAATCAGGAACCTTGGATGGTCTCAAAGACCCGTCCGGCACCGGATATGTCGATTCCCATGTGGAATGGGCGCGCCTTTAACGCCCAAAACCCCGTTGCGCAAGGGGTTGACTCGCTCTCAATATGAGAACATAAAGTGAACAGATGGAACAAACAGTCTAAACGCCCGTTTGCACCGACATAGTGAGCCTAAGCGTGCAAATGGCAAGATAGAAAGTCAGCGGCCATGTTCACCATTGTTGCAGCGACCATTTTCTCCGCCGCCTTCCTGCTGGCGGTCGGCACCATTGCCTGGATGTTTGCGCTCTATCATCAGAAGATGGCGGCAGCCCTGCTGTTCGAGCCGATTCCCCAGACCTCGCCGGTCTATCATATCCGCATCACGCGGAACCGCGTGCGCCAGCCGGCTCGCGCCGCGACCCTGTCCGCCCCCGCCCTGCCCGGCAGCGCCCTCGCTGCCTGAACAGGGCATAAGGCTCAGCCAACAGGCTGCTTGCGCACCTTGGCGTAGGACAGGATGCCGAACGGGATCAGCAGCACATAGACGCCGCAGATCAGCAGCAGGGTAAGCCAGGGCTGGGTCGCCAGCGCCGCCGCCAACAGGCCGACAAAGGCGATGAGTTCCAGCCGGATGCGTTTGCGCAACCGCAGCGCCGACCAGCTATAGGTGGCGATGCTGGAGATCATCAGGAAGGCCACGAACGCGGTCCAGGGCGCGACCACATACCAGGCGCGGAAGATTTCCTCGCCCGTCACCATCCACAGATAGAGCGGCACGAAGGTGAGGCCAGCGCCGGCCGGCGCCGGCACGCCGGTCAGGAAGCCGGCGGATTTGTGCGGCTGTTCCTCGACATCGATATTGGCGTTGAAGCGCGCCAGGCGCAGTGCGCAGGACAGCGCATGGGCCAGCGCGAAGATCCAGCCGAATTTCGGCATGGCATGCAGCGACCAGAGATAGAGGATCAGCGCAGGGGCGACACCGAAGGCGATCGAATCGGACAGCGAATCCAGTTCGGCGCCAAAGCGGCTCTCGCCCCGCAGCATCCGGGCGATCCGGCCGTCCAGTCCGTCGAGCACGCCGGCGAACAGGATGGACAATACCGCCCGCTCCCACTCGCCCGAAATGCCGTAGCGCACGCCGGTAAGGCCGAAGCACAGCGCCATCGCCGTCACCGCATTGGGTGCCAGCATGCGCAGCGTGATGCCGCGCCGCAGCCCGCGCGGAACGGCGCGACGCTGCCTCACTGCTGGATGCCCGCGATCACGCGGCGATCGCCGATCTGGCCCAGGATAGTCTCGCCCGCAACGGTGCGCTGGCCCAGGATCACGCGCGGCGCGGTGCCGGCGGGCAGATAGACATCGACCCGGCTGCCAAAGCGGATGAGGCCGATGCGCTGGCCGGCGGCGACCATGTCGCCCGGCTTGACGAAGGGTACGATGCGGCGCGCGACAAGGCCGGCAATCTGGGTGAAGCCGACGCGCAGGCCGTCATGGCGCTCGACCAGGATATGCTGGCGCTCATTATCCTCGCTCGCCTTGTCGAGATCGGCGTTGAGGAACTTGCCGGAAATATAGGTGACGGCCTTCACCGTGCCGCCGATCGGGGTGCGGTTGATATGGACGTCGAACACGCTCATGAAGATCGACACGCGGATCAGCGGCTGATCGCCCAGACCATCGGGCCCGGCCATCTCGCGCGGCGGCGGCACGCGCTGGATCAGCGTCACCAGGCCATCCGCCGGGGCGATGATCGCGCCTTCATCCTGCGGCACGGCGCGGATCGGATCGCGGAAGAAGGCCAGCACCCAGATGGTGACCATCAGCATCAGCCAGCCGATGATTTCCCAGCCCATCACGAAGAACAGGCCGGTGATCGCAGCCGCGATCGCGCCGAACTTCACCCCTTCGGGATGGACCGAGGGGAAGCGCCATTTGACATTGCCGCCTGCGGCAATCGTGATCTCGTCATTTTCCATGGGCATGTCTTTAGGGGGAGACATTGATCCTGACAACGACGATCCCCGTCCTTGGCTCCCGGCATGAACGCGCATCGCACAACAGTCTTGCGCATGCATCGCATGATCGGCCGGAAATCCGGCGCTGGACGGTTGAACATTGGCGGCGCAGGCCGTAGGGCGTCCCCATAATTCCACCCAAGAGAAGAAGGCGAATAGGCGCTATGGCGAAGATCAAGGTGAAAAACCCCGTCGTGGAAATCGACGGCGACGAAATGACCCGCATCATCTGGGAATGGATCCGTGAGCGCCTCATTCTCCCCTATCTCGACGTCGACCTGAAATATTATGACCTGTCGGTCGAGAAGCGCGACGAGACCAGCGACCAGATCACGATCGACGCGGCCAACGCGATCAAGGAATATGGCGTCGGCGTGAAGTGCGCCACCATCACCCCGGACGAAGCGCGCGTCGAGGAATTCGGCCTCAAGAAGATGTGGAAGTCGCCCAACGGCACCATCCGCAACATCCTGGGCGGCGTCGTGTTCCGCGAACCGATCGTCATCAAGAATGTCCCCCGCCTGGTTCCGGGCTGGACCGACCCGATCGTCGTCGGCCGTCACGCCTTTGGCGACCAGTATAAGGCCACCGATTTCAAGGTGCCCGGCGCCGGCACGCTGACCATGAAGTGGGTCGGCACCAATGGCGAGGAACTCGAATATGAAGTGTTCGAATTCCCCAGCGCCGGCGTTGCCATGGGCATGTACAATCTCGACGAATCGATCCGCGATTTCGCCAAGGCCAGCTTCAACTATGGCCTGAACCGCGGCTGGCCCGTCTATCTGTCGACCAAGAACACCATCCTCAAGGCCTATGACGGCCGCTTCAAGGATCTGTTCCAGGAAGTGTTCGACGCCGAATTCGCCGACAAGTTCAAGGCGGCCGGCATCGTCTACGAACACCGCCTGATCGACGACATGGTCGCTTCGGCGCTGAAGTGGAGCGGCAAGTTCGTCTGGGCCTGCAAGAATTATGACGGCGACGTCCAGTCGGACACCGTGGCCCAGGGCTTCGGCTCGCTCGGCCTGATGACCTCCGTCCTGCTGTCGCCCGACGGCAAGACCGTGGAAGCCGAAGCCGCGCACGGCACCGTCACCCGTCACTATCGCCAGCACCAGCAGGGCAAGGCGACCTCGACCAACCCGATCGCCTCGATCTTCGCCTGGACCCAGGGCCTGTCGTTCCGCGGCAAGTTCGACGACACGCCGGACGTCGTGAAGTTCGCCGAGACGCTGGAGCAGGTCTGCATCAAGACCGTCGAAGGCGGCGCGATGACCAAGGATCTGGCCCTGCTGATCGGCCCGGATCAGGCCTGGATGACCACGGAGCAGTTCTTCGAGGCGATCCGCGTCAATCTGGAAGCCGAAATGGCCAAGTGGGCCTGATAAAGGCTTTTTACCGGAACTGATCGCTTCCTGAAGCTTTCAATACGGAAACGGAACGAGGCGGCGCCGCATCCCGGCGCCGCCTTTTCCTTTTCGGATTGATGCGACGGGAGCAAAGAATGACCACGACAGCCAAGAAGCGCCTGGAAGTCCGGGCGGCGGTGCCCGGCGATGTGCGCGGCATCCAGCGGCTGATCGCCCGCGCCTATCCCGGCATGCCCAATTATTCGCTGGCCACCATCCGCGGCCAGATCAACAATTTCCCCAATGGCTGCTTCGTCGCCCTCTATGACAGCAAGGTCGTGGGCTATTGCGCCACCATGCGCGTCAGCAAGGCGATGGCCTTTTCCCATCATGACTGGGAGGAGATCACCGCCAACGGTTTCGGCACCCGCCACAGCGCGGCGGGCGAATGGCTTTATGGCTATGAAATGGCGGTCGATCCCAAGCTGCGCGGCCTGCGCATCGGCCAGCGTCTCTATGACGAACGCAAGGAACTGGCCGAGGAACTCGACCTGCACGGCATCGTCATTGCGGGCCGCATGCCCGGCTATGCCCGCGCCAAGCGCCGCGCCGGCAGCGCAGCCGACTATCTGGAAAAGGTGGTCAGCGGCAAGCTGCGCGACCAGGTCATCAGCTTCCAGTTGAAGAACCAGTTCGAGCCGCTGGGCGTGCTCGAAAATTACCTGCCCGAAGACAAGCAGTCGGACGGACATGCCGCGCATCTGGTCTGGCGCAACCCCTATGTCGACCCGGACGAAGCGCCGGAAATGCGGGTGCCGCGCGGCGTCGAAAGCGTCCGCCTCGCCACCTGTCAGCTTCAGGCGCGCGCGGTGAAGGATTTCGACGAGTTCGTCCGCAACATCGAATATTTCGTCGATGTGGCGGCCGATTACCGATCGGACTTCATCGTCTTCCCCGAGCTGTTCACCCTGCCCCTGCTCTCCTTCGAAACCAAGAAACTGTCGCCGATCGAAGCGATCGACAAGCTGACCGGCTATACCCCGCGCCTGACCAAGGAACTGACGCGGATGGCGCTGGAATATAATATCAACATCATCGGCGGATCGCACCCGACCCGCGCCGATGATGGCGACATCCAGAATATCGCCTATGTCGCGCTGCGCGACGGATCGGTCCACACCCAGGAGAAGATCCACCCGACCCCCAACGAGGCCTTCTGGTGGAACATCAAGGGCGGCGACGCGCTCGACGTGATCCAGACCGACTGCGGCCCGATCGGCGTGCTGATCTGCTATGACAGCGAATTTCCCGAACTGGCCCGGCGCCTGGTCGATCAGGGCGCGCGCATCATCTTCGTCCCCTTCTGCACCGACTCGCGCCTGGGTTATATGCGCGTGCGCTATTGCGCGCAGGCCCGCGCGATCGAGAATCAATGCTATGTCGTGATGTCGGGCAATGTCGGCAATCTGCCGAACGTCGACAATATGGACATCCAATATGCCCAGAGCGCGATCCTGACGCCGTGCGACCTGCCCTTCGCCCGCGACGGCATCGCGGCCGAGGCAAGCGAGAATGTCGAGACGCTGACCATGGCGGACGTGAATCTGGCCGACCTCAGCTGGGCGCGCGCCGAAGGCACGGTCCGCAACCTGCGCGACCGCCGCTTCGACCTCTATCATATCGATTGGGACAGCAATCCCGACCACAGCCACGCGCCAAGCGGCGGCCCGGTGCCGGCCGGTGGCCATAATTCACCGGGTGGTGGCTGACCCTATCCCTCGGATCGGCCGCCGCTGCGTGGCTGCCGATTATTCGACGGTGACGCTCTTTGCCAGATTGCGCGGCTGATCGACGTCGGTGCCCTTCAGCACGGCGACATGATAGGCGAGCAGTTGCACCGGCACGGCATAGACCATCGGTGCGATCAGCGGGTGGACCTTGGGCATGGTGATGGTGGCGAGGCACCCCTCGCCTGCCGCCTGCACCCCGTCATAGTCGGAGATCAGGACCACCTTGCCGCCGCGCGCCTGCACCTCCTGCATGTTGCTGACGGTCTTTTCGAACAAGGGCCCACTGGGCGCGATGCAGATCACCGGCACCAGTTCGTCGATCAGCGCGATCGGGCCATGCTTCATCTCGCCGGCGGCATAGCCCTCGGCATGGATATAGCTGATTTCCTTGAGCTTGAGCGCGCCTTCGAGCGCCAGCGGATAGTCGGTGCCGCGGCCGAGATACAGGACATCGCGGGCCGGCACGATATGATGGGCCATCGCCTCGATCGCCTCGTCATAGGCGAGCGCGCCGTTGATCGCGGCGGGCGCTTCGGCGAGATGGCGAACGATTTCCTTCTCATCCTTGGCGCTGAGCTTGCCCTTGGCCCGCGCCAGATTGGCGGCGAAGGCGGCGAGCACGGCGAGCTGGCAGGTGAACGCCTTGGTCGAGGCGACGCCGATTTCCGGGCCGGCATGGGTCGGCAGCAGCAGGTCGGCCTCGCGCGCCATGCTGCTGGTCGGCACATTGACGACGACAGCGATCTTCTGCCCCTGGGCACGGGCATAGCGTAGCGCGGCGAGCGTGTCGGCGGTTTCGCCCGACTGGCTGATGAACAGGGCCAGGCCGCCCTCCTCCATCACCGGCTCGCGGTAGCGGAACTCGGAGGCGAAATCCAAATCGACCGGCACGCGGGCGAACTGTTCGAACCAGTAGCGCGCGACCATGCCGGCATAGAAGCTGGTGCCGCAGGCGACGATGGTGACGCGGCGGATGGTCGACAGGTCGAAATCCGGGATCGGCAGCGACACGCGGTCGTCCATCCGCTGCAGATAGGCCTTGAGCGTCTGGGCCACGACGACCGGCTGCTCATAGATTTCCTTCTGCATGAAATGGCGATGATTGCCCTTGTCGATCATCGCGCCGGACACGCCGGAAATGGTGACCGGACGCTCGACCGGGTTGTTGTCCTTGTCGAAAATCTCGGCGCCATCCTTGGTGATGACGACCCAGTCACCTTCGTCCAGATAGGCGATACGCTGGGTCAGCGGCGCCAGTGCCAGCGCGTCGGAGCCGAGGAAGGTCTCGCCATCGCCATAGCCCACGACCAGCGGCGAGCCGAGGCGCGCGCCGATCAGCATGTCGGGATGGCTCTTGAACAGGATGGCGAGCGCGAATGCGCCGTGCAGGCGCGGCAGCACCTGGGCCACGGCCTCCTTCGGCGCCACGCCCTGCTCCACCAGTTCGCTCACCAGATGGGCGACCACTTCGGTGTCGGTCTGGCTGTCGAAGGTGCGGCCGCGGGCAATCAGTTCGTCGCGCAGCGGCTTGAAATTCTCGATAATGCCATTGTGGACCAGCGCCACTTCGCCGGTCGCATGGGGGTGCGCGTTGCTGGTGGTCGGCGCGCCATGGGTCGCCCAGCGGGTATGGGCGATGCCGGTGGTGCCGGCCAGCGGCGACTGGCCAAGTTCCTTGACCAGATTGTTGAGCTTGCCCTCGGCCCGGCGGCGATCGATCCGACCATCATGCACGGTGGCGACGCCGGCACTGTCATAGCCGCGATATTCCAGCCGCTTGAGGCCATCGACCAGCCGCTCCGCGACCTGATCCTTACCAATAATTCCGATGATACCGCACATGGTGGAAAGCCCCGCCGAACCAGATTAGTCAGATAGCGTCCATATAGGACAGCTTTGTCGCCATGCCATTAATGCCGGTCGGGCGACAGCGCCATGGCTGAGCCATGAAAAGAATGTCATCGTGGCCGGATGGTGACCAGCCAGATGTCGGGCTGCGCCAGCATGCGGAAAGGCAGGCCACTGGTGCCCACGCCTCCGGACACGATCATCGCCTTCCTGCCATCCTGATAGCGGCCGCAGGCATAGCGGGTGCCATAGCGGGAGGGCACGTAGACGATCCCGGCAAAGGGCAGTGCCACCTGTCCACAATGGGTATGGCCGACCAAAGTCAGTGACGGCGCATCGGGCAGCAACGGGAAGACGTCCGGCCCGTGCGACAGGATGACCGGTGCGCCACCAATGTCCGCCATCGCCTTCAGCGTATCGGGTATGTCGGGTTTGCGGGTATAGATGTCTTTCAACCCGCCGATCGCCAGCGGCCCGCGCCGCACCGCGCCATCCTGTACCAGGGTGATGCCCAGATCGGCAAAGGCGCGCTGCCAGTCATCGGCGCTCAGCGCCACCCGGTTCTTCCTGCTGCGACTGTCATGATTGCCCAGCACCGCGACCACGCCCATCGGCGCGCGCAGCCCGGCAAAGGGCGCGATCGCGTGGCGCGCATCATAGGTCGCGCCCCATTTATTGTCGCCGATATAGTCGCCGCCCAGCAGGATGATGTCCGGCTTGAGGCCGTTGATCCAGGCCACGATCCGCGCCATCCGCGCCGGGCTGTTGTCCGGCCCGGACAGATGGGTGTCCGTCAGCAGCGCGACCTTGATCGGCTGCTTCGACGTACCTGCCGGGAAAGGCAGCACGACATCGGCGCGTCGCACGACCGGCATGGCGCGCGCATTTATCAACAGCCAGAGCGGCCCTGCTACCGCGACCAGCAACAGGAACAACAGGGCGGAAAGAAACGGCCTGCGCCGGATGAAATTCAAGCCTTCGCCTTCCGCTCGCGCATGCGGGTGCGGAACGCCGCTGCCCAGCCCGGCTTGCTTTCCTGCTGCGGGCGGACGAGGCACAGCGCGTCGGCCGGAACCGGCTTGGTCACGACGCTGCCCGCCGCGACGATCGCGCCATCGCCGATCGTCGCCGGCGCGACCAGCGCGCTGTTGGAGCCGATGAAGGCACCGGCACCGATCTGCGTCTTATACTTGAAGAAGCCGTCATAATTGCAGGTGATCGTGCCCGCGCCGATATTGGCCGCCGCGCCGACGCTGGCGTCGCCGATATAGGACAAGTGATTGACCTTCGCCCCTTCGTCGAGGCGCGCCTTCTTGATCTCGACGAAATTGCCGACCTTCGCCTTGAGACCGATGTCAGCGCCGGGGCGCAGCCGGGCATAGGGGCCGATGTCGGCGCCGCTGGCGATGGTCGCGCCTTCCAGATGGGAGAAGGCGTGGATGACGACATTGTCGGCGATGGTGACACCCGGACCGAAGACGACATTGGGTTCGACCGTCACGTCCCGACCCAGCACCGTGTCGTGCGAGAAGAAGACGGTCTGCGGCGCGACCAGGGTCACGCCCTCGCGCATCGCCTCGGCCCGGCGGCGATCCTGCCACACGGCTTCGACGCCAGCCAGTTCGGCGCGGCTGTTGACGCCGGCCACTTCCCACGCTTCGGTCTCGATCACGGCGCTGTTCGCGCCCGGCAGCATGATGATGTCGGGCAGATAATATTCGCCGGCCGCATTGTTGTTGCCGATCTGGTCGAGCAGCACGAACAGGTCGCTCGCCCGCACCGCCATCAGGCCACTGTTGCACAGGGTGACGGCGCGCTCGGCCTCGCTCGCATCCTTAAACTCGACCATCTTCTCGATGATGCCCTGGCCATCAGCGATGATCCGGCCATAGGCAGCGGCGTCCTCCGGGCGGAAGCCCAGCACCACCGCGCGCGGCTCGTCACCCCGGCTCAGTCGATCGAGCATCGCCTTCATCGTCGCGCTGCTGACCAGCGGCACGTCGCCATAGAGGATCAGCACGTCGCCGGCGAACCCCGCCAGCGCATCATGCGCCTGCGCCACGGCATGACCGGTGCCAAGCTGCTGTTCCTGCACGGCGATCGCGACGCCGCTGCCCTCGACCGCCTTTTCGACCTGCTCGCGGCCGGCGCCGACCACGACCACCTGCCGTTCGGGCAGCAGGTCCGCGACGCTGGCAAGCAGATGCAGCAGCATCGGCCGCCCGGCGATCGGGTGCAGCACCTTGTGCGTGCCGGACTTCATCCGGGTGCCCTGCCCGGCGGCAAGGATGACGACAGCTAAGGGGCGAGGTGCGGTCACGGCGAGCGCGTCCTTTTCGTTCAAGTGGTCTGGAATATCACGGCTCTCTGCCATGTTTGCCTTGCCATTGCCACCGCCGACGCGGCATGGCGATGCCATGGCACGCTTATCCTTCGACATTGTCGGCTTCGACCTCGACGGCACCCTGCTCGACACCAGCGGCGATCTGGCCGCGGCGGTCAATTATGCGATCGGCACGATCGGCCGAGCCCCCTTCCCGGTCGATTC